>NZ_JAJCGR010000004.1:0-184169 GCF_020553125.1 Blautia sp. MSK20_18 | reverse complement strand
GCTGCACCTTGGGAAAGGTGTGCAGGATAACGGGTACGGGCAGTTTTTGTTCATGCTGGGATACAAGCTGGAAGAATGCGGAAAACATCTTATAAAAGTAGACCGTTATTTTGCATCCAGCAAGATCTGCAGTGTATGCGGACATAAGAAAAAGGAACTGGCATTGTCGGATAGAATGTATGTTTGTGAATGTGGAAACAGGATGGACCGGGATGTGAATGCAGCAGTCAACATCCGTGAAGAAGGAAAAAGAATCTATAAAGAATGTGCCTGACGGCACAAGAAAAAAATCCGTAACCGGATAAACATAAAAAACAAAACCGCGGGACACGCGGGGATAGCCTGTTTTAGCTTTGCCCTAAAGGGTAATCGAGCAGGAAGCCCCCACTTCAAAATCGTAAGATTTAAGTGGTGGGAGCATGTCACGACTTAAACATATCTATAATTACTTTTATCAGGAGAATCTCATGAGTGAAAAAGGATTAACCACCATCAATTTAAAAAAAATAAACCGCTCCAAGGTTTACCAATATATATACAAAACACACCAGACTTCCAAAATGCAGATCGTCCAGGATCTTCAGATGGGGCTTTCCACCGTAAGCCAGAACCTGAACCTGCTGGAAAAAGAAGGGCTTATTGACAGAAACGGATATTTTGATTCCACAGGTGGTCGAAAGGCCCAGGCCATCCAGATCGTCTCGGATTTCCGGATTTCCATTGGAATCGGGATCCTGAAAAACATGTTCCATATCACAGCAATCGACTTATATGGAAATGCCTTTTATACAGAAACCATTGCTCTTCCCTATTCCAACACAGAAGAATATTACAGACAGCTGACCGATAAAGTACGAAAATTCATCGCAGAAAATCACTATCCGAATGAAAAGATCCTGGGTATTTCCATTGCCACACAGGGGATCACTTCTCCGGATAATTCCACTGTGATCTACGGAAACATCATGAACAATACCGGAATGAAACTGGAGGATTTTTCCCGGCATCTTCCTTACCCCTGCCATCTGGAACATGATTCCAAATCCGCTGCTTTTCTGGAGCTGTGGAATCACCCGGAGCTTGACAGTGCTGTCGTGTTCCTTCTGAACCGAAACCTGGGCGGTGCCATTATCACCAATCATCAAATTCATCAGGGAAGTTCCATGCACAGCGGAACCCTTGAGCATATGTGCGTCAATCCTGACGGCCCTTTATGTTACTGCGGAAACCATGGCTGTCTGGAAACCTACTGCTCTGCCAACGCTCTGGAACAGTCTGCCGGGATGCCTGTGAAGGAATTTTTCCCGCTGCTCCGCGAAAAAAAATCTCCCCGGCTTGCTGAGCACTGGGAAGATTACCTGAACCATCTGGCATTTGCCATGAAAAACCTGAACCTGATCATCGATGCGCCGATCATCATCAGCGGATATCTGGCACCTTATTTTACGGAAGAAGACATCACTTATCTGCTGGAACACATCAACACAGGCGCACCCTTTACCCTGGATAAAGATCAGATTCTGGTCGGCACCCACGGGCAGTATACACCTGCCATTGGTGCAGCTTTATATTATGTGGAAAAATTTATACAGAGCGTGTGAATACAGGCAGCTTCACCTGAACCGCTCAAAAAAGCATGTCATACACAGCCAGACGGATATAACTTGATCCGCTCTGTCCTAAAGTATGACATGCTTTTTTATTTTACTTATTATTTTTTCAGTTCTTTCAGAAGCTGCCCGATCTTTGACACAAACAGATCAAAGGCCACATTATTCTTACCGCTGTTGATCACAATATCTGCTTTCGCCCGTGTAGACTCCACATACAGATAATGCATCGGTTTTACTGTGGTAAGATACTGATCGATGATTCCGTTTAAATCCCGTCCACGTTCCTCCACATCTCTGGAGATCCGTCTTAAGATCCTCTCATCTGCATCTGCTTCCACATAAACCTTGATATCCAGAAGATCTCGGATACGCGGATCTGCAAGAAGCAGGATTCCCTCTACCAGAATGACCGGTCTTGGTTCGATTTTCAGCACTTTGTCGGAGCGGTTGTGCTGACTGTAATCGTATACCGGACATTGGATGGTTTTGCCCTCCTTGAGTTCTTTGAGATGCTCTACCAGAAGATCGGTTTCCAGTGAATCCGGGTGATCGTAATTCACCTTCACACGTTCTTCAAAAGGAATTCCGTCCTGTCTGCGGTAGTAATTATCATGATAGATCACCACCACATCGTCTCCGAAATGCTTCTTCAGTCTGTTTGTAAATGTAGATTTGCCGGAGCCTGACCCTCCGGCGATCCCGATAATAATACTTTCCATCGTCTCTTTACCTCTTAAGCTAGAATTCTTCCGCTGTGGATCCCGCAGGCTTCCCGAAGAGTTTTTCCGTATAAAGAAGCTTTTTCTTACACAAAAGCTGCCCGGTCGGTGTGCATCTCCTGCATCCGGTTCCGGACAGCTTTTCTGGTTATTTTTTATAAAGCAATCGTTCTGATCAGATCTCAGCCTGCTCCAGAAGTGCCGGGATCTTGGATTCCCATCCAAGTGCCATGATATGTACACCCTGGCAGTATGGCTTACACTCTTTGATGATACGTGCAGCGATCTCAACACCTGTGATACCAGCTTTTGTCTTCTCTTTGTCAGCTTTCAGCTCCTCGATCATCTCATCCGGAACATGGATGCCGGCAACGTTGTTGTTCATGAACTTAGCCATTCCAGCAGACTTCGGAATGATGATACCAACCTGTACCGGTTTTCCGAACTGTTTTGCCTTTTCCATAAATTTGATGAATTTCTCCGGCTCAAATACAGCCTGTGTCTGGAAGTAGTCTGCACCTGCAGCAACCTTTCTTTCCATCTTTGCAAGCTGAGCGTCAACGGAATCGCTGCATGGAGATACAACGGCACCCTTGGAGAATTTCGGTGGCTCACCAACCAGCTGGTTTCCTCCAAGATCTACACCGGACTCGAGAAGCTGTACTGTATGAAGAAGAGATACAGAATCAAGATCGAATACCGGTTTTGCCTGCGGATGATCACCCATCTTCGTATGGTCACCTGTCAGACAGAGGATGTTCTCAATACCAAGCATAGCAGCACTTAAAAGATCAGACTCCAGTGCAATACGGTTTCTGTCACGGCATGCAAGCTGGAAGATCGGATCCATTCCGGCGTCTTTGAGAACTTTACACATTGCAAGGGATCCAAGACGCATAACCGAAGACTGGTTATCTGTTACATTGACTGCATGAACGCCTTTGAGATAAGTTTTGGCTTCTTCTACCAGTTCATCTACATGGATCCCTTTTGGCGGTCCTACTTCTGCAGAAACTACAAATTCACCACGGTCGAATAATTCTTTCATTTTCATATTATATTTGCTCCAATCATTTAAAATTTGGGGTACGGTCCACCTGCTCTGCTGCATACATTGCGGAATATTTCCGGTGAACCGTATCATAATTTAATTTGGCTTCTTAATAAATCTTTGCTTATTATTTCACTTCATCATCTGTAGCGAAATTATGGATCTGTGTCGGGCATTTCAGTGCGTCAAGGCGTCCGATCTCTTTCAGACGTCTGTAGATGCGCTCCCATCCACACTCCATATCACTGTCCACTTCGCATTTACCATTCTTGGAACCGCCGCACTGGCCGTTGACAAGACTCTTGGAGCATGCTGTGATCGGGCAGATCCCGCCGGTAAGGTTCAGATAACACTCACCACACTGGTCACATTTATATTCTAACGGTGTTACACCCTGGAAACCAGGTACCGGGTATGTATCGCAGGCTGCGCATACCATCTTGTCTTCCAGATATTCTGCGATGGTCTGTACACCAACACCACAGGAGAATACCAGGACCAGATCCGCTTCTCTGATCTTATCCATGTGTTTCTGAAGACGTAACTGCATATTTTCCGGATTACAGATATAATCCGTTGTCATGATCCCTGTCACATTTCCTTCAGCGGAAAGCTCCTTCTGAAGTTCAACAGCTTCTTTTTCCGGAAAACGAACTTCCTTGCATCCATGGCAGTTGATGATAAAAACTTTCTTTCCGGCTGCCAGTGATACGATAGTTTCTTTTGCTTTTAACTGGGTAATCAACATATCACTTCATCCCCCTTACTGCATTTTTTCCGGCTTTGATACTGTTAATGATCGGAATCTTGGAAGAACAGATATACTGACAGCATCTGCACTCAACACAGTCCATGACATTCATGTCCTTCATGCCCTGCCAGTTCTCTTCTTTCGCATATTTTACGAAATACAGAGGAGAAAGTTCCATCGGACATACGTCCACACAGCGTCCGCACTTGATACATGGCTGCTCTTTGGTCTCGTCTGTATCAATGACGATGATACCGTTGGAGCCCTTCATCATAGGTACCTCCAGAGTGTTCAGAGGGAATCCCATCATAGGTCCGCCCATCTTGACCAGAACATCGTCATCTGTAAATCCACCGCAGTAATCGATCAGCTCTTTTACGCTGGTACCGATCTTGATGATAAAGTTGCCAGGATTCTTGATCTTCTCGCCTGTTACGGTTGCAACACGCTCGATCAGCGGCATACCCTTCTGGATCGCATCGGAGATCGCTTTTACAGTACTGATATTATCTACGATAACGCCAACATCTGCCGGAAGGCCGCCGCTTGGAACCTTTCTGCCCATGACACGCTTGATGAGAGTTTTCTCAGCACCCTGCGGGTATTTGGTTCTTGCAACAAAAACTTCCATATTTCCGATATCGGCAACTTTTTCCTGCATTAATTCGATCGCATCCTGCTTGTTATCCTCGATGACAATGATGCCCTTCTCAGCACCTGTTGTCTTAAGGATCGCTTTCAGACCGAAAATAATATCATCAGCAAACTCAAGGAGAACCTTATGGTCTGCTGTTAAATATGGCTCACACTCACATCCGTTGAGAAGGATGGTATCAACCGGCTTCGCAGGTTTCAGTTTAACACAGGTCGGGAAACCTGCACCACCCATACCAACGATTCCGGCATCCTTTACGATCTCAATGATCTCATCCGGTGTAAGTTCGTCCAGGGCTTTATGTGGCTGTACGGATTCGTGCAGAGTATTTTTTCCGTCGGATTCGATGACAACTGCCATCACCTCACTGCCTCTTGTACCATGCATACGTGGCTCAACAGCAACTACGGTTCCGCTTACACTAGAATGTACCGGTGCGCTGATAAATCCGGCAGCTTCTCCGATCTTCTGTCCAACCTTTACTGTGTCGCCTACTTCCACGATCGGGTTGGCAGGTGCACCAAGATGCTGGGACATGGAGATCACAACCGTCTTCGGATCCGGGAATTTCTTCAGATCGATATGCTCGCTGAATTCCTTGTGCTCTGACGGATGAACGCCACCATAGTATCCGTTCAGTCTGTCCTCTCTGATAGACTTCACGTAATCATTGATCACCTTAAAGTTAACCTTGGAGTAATCACGTACCTGTACCGGCTGGTTCAGGAACTCTTCCAGACGACCCTGTTTTGCCAGTCTCTGGTAAATCTTCTCCCATGCGCAGTCCTTGTTAGGATCCACTTCACATTTCCCGTTCTTTGCTCCGCCGCACTGTCCGTTCACAAGACTCTTGGAACAGTCGACGATAGGACAGACGCCTCCGGTAATGTTCAGATAGCACTGTGCACATGCATCACAGCTCTTTTTGGTAAGTGCCATGCCGTGATGGCCTCTGTAGTTAAGGGTATTACTTGCTGCGATCACCGGCTTACCGGTCAGATCTGCAACAGTCTGGATACCAAGACCACAGGAGATCACAACTACATTCTCTGTACCTTCCGGCAGCAGATCCTGTAATTTTCTTTCTGTGTGCATCTTGTTGCACAGAAAATCGAATTTCGCACTGCCTGTGACGGTTTTTCCCTGCTCCGCAGCAAATTTCAGGAATTCCTCGCAATCCGGTTCGTCAACGGTCTCAAATTCCTTGAAACACTTGTTACAGGCGATTACAAACAGATTGTCCCTGCCGTTCAGCACTGATGCAAGCTCATCACTGCTTTTCAGCTTGTACTTAGTATAGTTTTCCAATTGCTCACCTTCCTTATAAAGATTATATCCTTATGATTATCTGCTCTTATCCGTTCCCTCCTTCTCTGCACTCCCAGGAAAGAAACAATAAAACCAAATAAATAAGTTCTTTGTTATTTGTTCAGCCCTTCGAAAATCCTGGTCCAAAAAAAGGCCGCAATATTTCCTCTGACTGCTACAATAAATGTACCATAATTTGAACATATTATCCAGTTTTATTAGCTATTTTTATAAATTTATTCTATGATTTCATTCCAATCGTCTATGGATGTACGGATATTTGTACAACTTCTGTTATGCTGCATGCGTTAGTTATATGCAACTTATATAATTTTGTTTATAAAATATCCTTTTTATGCATTGAGCATATTGCACAAGGATTTTATCTTTAACAGGGCAGATCCGAAAGGTGTCTTTTGTCATGGGGTAAGACGCTGTCCGCAATATTCACAGGTGCTCAGACGACCTTTTATTACCTGATTCTTTGCACCGCAGCTGGGGCAGGTAACTGTAATATAGATCTTCTCATTTACGCGTCTGTTCGGTGCAGTGATCATAATATAATTTCCTTCTCTGTCTATCTGGATATTCCGGATATATCCCCCCGCAATAAATTTTTCCAGCTTTTTCACTGCACCTTTTCCCAGTTCCTGCTCAAGCTTTTCAAATGAGACGGTATTCTGGGCATAGGATTCAAACCAGCAGGCGATTTCTCCGGCTTTTTTCTTCTTTAATGCTTTTTGAATTTCCCGGAAGGTTGGATATAGAAACAGCAATCCAAGTATGATCTCTGTTGCTGCCATTCCCCAGCGCCCTTCACCGATATACTTCTCCGATGCGCCAATAGCTCCCAGGGAAAAAAGTATAAAAAAGCCACAAAGAACCCATTTCAGTTTCCCCAGTATTCCTGTTTTTTTATTTTTTTCTGTCAAAAAATCGCTCATGTCTGTTTCCTCTTTCCTATTATTCAAAATCTTATGATATATTTGTGAATGCTCCGTCAGCTCACGCCAAACTCCCTCTGTCCGAATATGTTTCTGCATTCTGTGGATCTTCTATTTCAGTGTGGTTACGATCAGTTTACTTTCCAGTGCAGCTGCTATCAGATCCTCTTTGCAGCTGTATCCCGCCTTGGCGATCATTTCCTGAAAATTCCATCTCACCCCAGAAGCAGAACAGTCCATTTTCCTTGCGATCTCGGAATATGACATCCCGTGAATATACAGGCGCAGCATCTCCAGCTGTCTGGGACTGATATCACCGCTTGTGATCCAGTTAAGTTCCACCTCCGGTGCCACATCCGGAAATACATGCTCCCCATTTAACGTTCTGTAGATCACACTCCGTATTTCCTCTTCACCGTGATCCTTATACCATAGACTGTCTGCACATCCGCTCTTTGCTCTTTCCAACACCTTGGGATCGATCAGCGAAGTAACAACCAATACCCTTGTATATGGATATTTTTCCCTGATGATCTTTCCGGCACTCAGCCCATCATGATTATGAAATGTCTGCACATCCATAAGTACAAGATCAATTGCCGAGTAAGAGCAGATCTTTACAGCTTCACAGGCATCCGAAACTGTCTGGACATGTCGGAATTCCGGTTCCCGCATAATAATACTTTCAAAATACTTCTGCATGATCCTCTGATCTTCTACTATCAGTATCCGTACCATAGACTCCCATCCTTTCTGTCAGTGGTATTTTCAACACCAGACAAAACTCCGGCGAAAAAGAAACCTGCATAATACATTTCTCTGACTCCGCAGCTTTTCTCAGTGCAGACAGACCACCACCTTCTTCTGCATTTTTTTCAGGTGCATCTCCATCATTCGTTATCCGGATGCTGTATTCATTTGCACCTTTTTCTATCTTCACCAGAACTGTACTTCCATGGGCATGTCTGGCACAATTTGTCACACATTCACGGATCGCTCTGTCTGTCAGCAGCCTGTAGGAGGGATGTTGAGGAAAATTCCCGCTGATCTGAACATAAATTCCAAGTTCTTCTGCATGCCTGATCGTATCCGCGCATAATTCTTCCATATTCTCAACAGAAGAATCTGTAAGAATATAGACCAGATGCTTTAATGCAGATAGCTGTTCATCCATTTTATCCTGATTTTCTTTTCTTTCCAATATCCTGCGTATTGACAGAAGGCTTCGGCCAAAATTGTCATGAACCTGCATTTTCATGGCAAGTGTCTCCTGCTCTCTTATTTTATCTCCGATTTTTTCATACATTTCCTCCAGCTTATGATTCAGGATTTCCAGCTTTTCATTATTTGCTCTGATCTTTTCACCATTGTAATAAATTTCTGATACATTAACTGCCACTGTCTGCAGATATCCTGCACAATCCGGCTCCTGCAGACGATATTCCTGAAACATCCAGACGGAATCATCCGGAAAATAAAATACATTACTGTCACTATTTAATCTGCGAAGTCCCTCTGCTTCGGATCCTCCATTTATTACTTTCCGCAATGCCTCATAATCCTGCAGATAGGAGCCTGTCATTATCCTGCTCAGTTCATGCATCTTGGCGTTGCATAAAACGATCCTTCCAAGAGGATCCGAAAAACACACCCCACAGGGAACATCATCAACAGCTTCATTCACAGACCAGTAAGACAAAGAATGATGATATCTGCGTCTCTCTCTCCAGATTGCCCAGTAAAGATAAAGCAACAATACCACCATCGCTGCCATCAAAACACTGACCGGACACATCCGGAGCATTAGCTGATATGCGCTTTCCCCCTGGCAATATCTGTGATCATTCATCAGGAACCCCATAAGCATAAAAGAAACTGCAAAAACAGTCACTGCTGTTATAATTTTCTTTTTCCCGTAAAAACAGGTTATCCTGATCAACAGAAGGATCAATTCCAGAATCAGGCAGATCTCAAGAAGGATCATCAGAAAATCCTGCATTGCCATACTGCATTCCGCAAAATCAGTCATCTTCCGCCTCTCTTTCTGAATACGATACATCCGATAAACCATTCGTTTTCATCTTCCTGCTGCACATTTAATTCCGGTCTTTCTGACATTAATCCCCGAAGATCTGCTTCTGCTACAATATGAACCGAGATCCGCAAGGCATCATCGATCTGCGACACACGATAAAAAACAGACTGCATTGTATCAAACAATCGTTCCACAAGCCATTCAAAGGTATCATAGCATTTTAGTATATCATCTGCATTCAGCTGCACTTCACCATTTTCGACATAATAAGCTGCCCGGATCTTACATAATTTTAAGCTGTCACAGGATTCCGCAAGACTCTGTCTGAGATCCTCCATTGTAAGCAGATTTCCGTCTGATGCATATTGTGTCAATACCAGATTTTTTCTTCTTTTTAAATATGTACCAACAACCACGATTTTTCCCAAGATCCGGTCATAGTGTTCCCTTGACTCCGTTCTTTCCAGCTCATCCATCAGCTGTGACAGCAATTCCAGCTGCCCGGCTGTCTGATTCTGTATCATGTTCAGCAGTCGGTTCTGTTCTTCTGTTTTTCTCCGCTCAGCTTCTTTCTGATAGGTTTTCTGCAGCAGACGATTTCTGGCAGTCAGCTCCTCCTGCTGTTCCCGGATATCCTGATACTGATCCAGAAGCACCGAAATATCTTCTGACCAGAACAAATGTCCTCCTCTTATAGGAATATGGTTGATCCGGATTCCCTGTTCCTGTACAGCTGATCTGTTTATTACAATTTTACGCAGTTCCGGTGACAGCTCAGGAAAATCACCGGAATGATAATAACGCTGAAAGGAATCATCCGTAATCTCTGCATCCAGTCCTCCGGAGGTCTGGAATAATTCAAAATATCGATTGTTCGTCTGTATCAGGCCGCATAATATACATCCCTGGTAAATTGCCGCCATCAAAAGGCAGCATACCGCTGTCATATCTCCGGCAATTGTTTTGATCAGAGGCAGACGGAGTAAATTCCCGATATTCCATCCTAGAAGCAATATTCCCGGAATAACCGGCAGCCAAAATTGCTTTCTTCCCGGAATCCTGCTTTTTCTGATCAGCATGATTTCCATCCATATCAGGCAAAATATGATCCATCCCTGGATTACTATAAAAAGAATACCATAGCTGTAATCTCTATCTGAAAGCGGCGGCCGCCCGGAAAACCGAAACACCAGCTGATGCAGATCATTTGTAAAAACACTGATGATCAAAACCACCGCAAAAGCAAGCAAGGCAATAATTTTTCTGAATGTTTTCTCTCCATCCTTTTCCCCTAGAAACATCGCTGCTGCCAGTCCAAGGACCGGGATCAGGATCATCGGGATATAATACAGATACCAGCAGATATGTTCTCCAAGCGGATCATGAAAAATATGAAATTTTACTGTCCGTACAAAAAACCAGAAGACCATCAGACAGCCAATTGCAGTCAGACATCTGCGCGTTTTTCTATGCACTACATGCTTTTCCAGATAAATCACCCAGGCACAATACATTCCCAGATAAATACAGTTACGACACTGATCTGCGAGATTTCTCATAAAAATATTTTCCGGTCTTACCAGCCTGCAGAAATACGCCAGAAATACACTTATCAGGATTCCTCCATACGACAGTGCCCTTTTTTTATTGTATGTCATGAAAATTCCTCTCTCATTAATACACCTCTGTGATAAGTATACTATAAAGCTATATTTTATTATATAGTTTTCAGAGAAACCATCCATTCTCAACCCCTGTTATCACAAACAGAGTGAACAATTCTGTCCACTCTGTCTATCATCACTCAAAATGGTCTTGGCTGGCCACAGTATTCGCAAAACCTTCCGGTATTCTCTGCACCGCACTGACATTTCCACAAACCGCCGGGCTGCTGCATTCCGTTGTTCATCTGCATCCCGGGTTGCTGCATTCCACTGTTCATGTACATCCCGGACTGCTGCATTCCGCTGTTCATGTTCATCCCGGACTGCTGCATTCCATTGTTCATGTACATCCCGGACTGCTGCATTCCGCTGCTCATGTTCATCCCAGGCTGCTGCATTCCAACCGCATTTGGTGTCAGGGCGGCTATGATCTGATGACCTGTCTGCTCCACTTCCATCAATTCACCTCTGTTATCGCTGCTTATGGAAAAAGTATTCAAACGAAAATCCATATCATCAAACCATGGATTTTTTACCTTAATACGCATAGTATAATCAAATTCATACTTATATACCGGTGGCTGATAGCTTACGGTTTCTCCATCCTTTGTTGTATATGTTTCCTCGTTCTGCTGTCGCTCTACATCAACTCTGCACTGCACAACAGCGGATAAAGGAACTATATCCGGATTTTCATTGACATCCAGCTTCCGTGCAACAGTAAAATTCCCCTTATTATCATCAATAAAAACATTGTAATTTCTGGTATTGATCTGACGTGTTATACAAAAATCCATTACGGCTTTTTTGTTTTTTTCACGATATTCCAGTTGACGTTTTATATCCTCTACCGTACTGTGCCGCCGGTCTTCAAACCATGGTGACAATTTTTTTGCACAATCCTTACACAGATTTCCGTCATCCAGTTTTCTGTTGCCTAATAAACCTATTTTCTCTCCGCAGATATCACAGATCTTCTTATCAAATAATCCCATACCCAATCCTCCTTCTTTTTATATTTGTGTTTTTGTTTATCTACATTATGCGTGAATGCTTCGCCATTTGCACTAGCATCTCTGACAGTAACTGAATTCATCTTCCTATCAATGTCAGGATCATAAGGCTCGTATCTGAAAATCCTGTCCGTTTCTATATATTCAGGATATGCCGTATGGGATACTCTCTGCCAGACACAACCGTCCCCATCCCACCTCCACATTCGGATATTCCTCATATCCGCCCACACTCTGTGCGCCTTTCCTCAGATACGCCTTCACCTTTTCCCCATAAAGAAACGGATCATTTCCTTTCACGATCCCCCATTCCATAAGCAGAGCTGCGCTTCCGCTGACAAAGGGTGCCGCAAAGGAGGTTCCGGTGACAGTGGCGTAGCCTCCGCCGGGAACCGGGGCGGAGATGGATACACCGGGAGCTGCGAGGTCAGGCTTCCGGATCGGCAGGAACTGACTTCCCCTTCCGGAAAAATCTGCGTAGGCATTCTGTCTGGAATCATAAGCTCCAACAGAAATAACTTTTCCGGCAGTGGAAGGAATCGTCAAAGTTCCCACAGCCCGAGGAGAATAAAACCCGGTTCCGCGATTCAGTACATTTCCACCCGGCAGCCAGAGGAAATACTGCCCGGAGCGCACACGTTTTCCACTTAAAAGAACTTTCCAGACACCGCTGTCCACATAATTACCCTCAGGAATGAAATCTATGTAGATTTCCTGGGACAGCTGATAGGGACCGGGTTTTCCATAATAGATCAAAAGCTCTGTATTTTCCAGCAGATGCCGCTGTGGCCCCAGCCTTTCATATAATGGACCGATCCGTTCTCCGGACGGACTTTCCAGATAAATTTCCATCTCATCTTCATAATCCTTCCATAACTGTACATTTAATGTGGGCTCAAAAGCTCCCACCGCCAGCTGGATTTCTTCTGTTTTCCCCTGCTGCAGGATTCCTCCTGCATGCCAGGGCTGACTGCCGTTATTTCCGGTTCCTGTAACGATCACAGTCCGCCCCATGGCCGCAACTGTATCAATGTAATTTTCCAGAAGGGAATCCCCTCTGTGTGTTCATTATAACTAGGGGAAAATTACTGTAAAAAAATTTGCAGTCTTTACACTGCCTGTTTTTCTACCGGATAAGGCGACTGATACTTAAATACAATATCAATGCTCTTATCTCCATTCACAACAATTTTTTCAATCAATTCTGTCACAATTTCTCTTGTCACTTCGGATAATGTTCCATACTTGATAAATTTCTCTATCCAGTTTTCATAAGATTCTTCTGCCTCTCCAAAGCTGTCTTTCTCTTGTTCTGCCAACTGAATCTTCGCCCTGATATCTTTATCCTGCTTTTCATATTCTGCCTTATAGGAGAGATATTCTTCTTTATCCAGAACACCATCTACATAATTTTCGTAAGTTTTCTTTTTATACTTTTGGACAGCCGCAAGTTCTTTTTGTAACCGTTCAATCTGCTGGTCTGCTTCTGCACATCGTCTCTGCACCTCCTTCTTCCTATCTGCTACTTTTAATATTTCATCCTTATCACTTTCTTTCAGTGCCAGTTCCGCTTGTCTTTGGATTTCATTTTTTACAATAGAATCCAATACTTCTTTTTTAATGAAATGAGAATAACAAACTGTGTTTCCTTTTTTGTGATAGGTACCGCACTCATAACCGTCCCGACAAGTAACCCTCTGGAAATTATATCCGCAATCTCCACAAACAATAATTCCTGCGTATGGATTTACCTTTCTCACTTCGCTATTAAATCCCGGTGTCCGTGTTCTTTTCTTCATAAGTTCCTGTACCTGCTCAAAAGTATCTTTGCTAATAATTGCTTCGTGCATTCCTTCCACAATATACTGCTGTTCCTCTGGAATATATTGATACTTTTCCACTTTATAGGATATCTTTTCTGATTTATGCTGTACCATAGCCCCTGTATAAACTCTGTTTCGCAAAATTACATTGATCGTAGGATATGCCCAGCCCTTTGCACCCGCTTTTTCTAATGCATTGGCATATTTCAATCCCTGCACCTTTCTCTTATACTCTGACGGTGTCAGAATTCCTTCCTGATTCAGTTTCTTTGCAATACCATCCCTGGAATATCCTTCCAAACTCATATAAAAGATTCTCCGTACCACTTTAGCTGCTTCTTCATCTACAAGAAAATGATGCTTATCTGCCGGATCTTTTACATATCCATATGGGGCAAACCCAGACATAAACTGTCCCCGTTTCTTCTGGGCGGTCAATGCACCTCTGATTTTCTTAGATATATCACGACTATACATATCATTAAACAACGTCTTAAACTGTGCCAATTCTTCATTACTGTGATGAACAGAATCCACGCCATCCAAAATTGCAATATAACGCACACCCAAAGATGGAAAAACACGCTCAATATAGTTACTGGTTTCAATATGTTCACGCCCAAGCCGGGAAATATCTTTCGTAATAACGCCTTGAATTTTCCCTTTGTAGATATCCTCCATCATCCGCTGAAATTCCGGTCTATTCGCAAAATAAAGCCCCGAATAACCGTCATCAATATAAATATCTGCGATTTCCAGATCCTCTGATTTAGTCACATACTCACGAATCAGTTTCATCTGATTTTCAATACTCTCACTAACTTTATTCTCTCCATCATCCTTCGACAGACGACAATATACACCCATCTGATACATCATATCACCCCATCTTTCTCAAGTATTCTATCTGGTGAACTCTCTACTGAAGCAAACTTAAAATATATATCTATTTTCTGCTCTGGATATACATAAATTTTATCAACTAACTCCACAAGCGCTTCTCTGGTAAGCTGCTTTACCGTTATTCTTCTGCGATTAAAGTGCTCCAACCATATCTTTGTTTCATTGACCGCCGCCCGCTGCCTTTGCTCTTCATGGTTCAGTTCTGATAATTCTTTTTGATATTTCTGATTCTCTGTTTCATACATCTGTTTTAATTCCAGATATTCCTCTTTGGAAAGTACTTCATCCATAAACTGTTCATATGCTCGTTTCCGGTATTCCAGATTTCTTTCTATTTTTGCCTGCAATTTTGCAATTTTACCATCCAGTTCCGGCTGTTTCTGTCTGATCTGAGTTTCCAGATTCTTCATATCCATCTTCATCTGTTTCAATTGCTGGTTGATTGCAAATACAACCAGTTCATCCAGCTTTTCAAATGTAATATGATTCAGCTCACAGTAATTCTGCCCCTGCTTCTGATGAAAACCACACATATATCCGTCATAGTCTTTATGAGATGCCAGATAACGTTTTCGCATGGCTGTTTTACATTTCCCACAAAAGAGCAGTCCCACATATTTATGTGGTTCATTGTTTTTATCAAAATAGGAAACTCTGCGCCCCTTTCTTATTTGCTGAACCCTATCAAACTCTTCTTTAGAAATGATTGCCTCATGTGCATCCGGCACCAGCTCCATTTCTTCCAGGGGAATTGCCTTTTTGTATTTCAGCTTATAAGACGGTCTTTCATGTTTCCGAATCACAACCGCCCCAGTATAGACCGGATTCTTTAAAATTCCACTTACAGTAGACGATGTCCACAGACCTTTTCCCGAATCCCATACATAATTGGTTTTTAAAACTTCCTTTTTATATTTTGCGGGACAAGGGATTTCATCTTCATTCAAAGTCCTGCAAATAACCGTACAGCCAAATCCATTTTGATACATTCTGTAAATTCTTCGAACAACCTCGGCTGCATAAGGATCAATTTCCAGATGATTATGAATTGTTTTACTTTTCACATATCCAAAGGGGGGCTGTTTCGGAGTATATTCGCCCATACTTCTTTTGGTCTGAATCGTTGTCTTAATCTTTCTGGATGTATCTCTCAAATACATATCATTCAGCAAAGTTTTTATTTCTAACATTTCATCATAAGTTCCAACGGCTGAATCATAATTATCCAGAATCGAAACAATCCGAATCTGTTTCTCCGGGAAATATTTGCCTAGATAATAGTTGGTATCAATATGTTCTCTTCCAAGTCGAGATACGTCCTTAAAAATCACCATATTGATAACACCAAGCTCAATATCTGCCAGCATCCTCCGAAATTCAGTTCTTTCAAAATTACTTCCAGAAGCCCCATCGTCTACATAAACTTTTTTCTCTGCAATATCTTTATTCTCTGCAATATAATCTCTTGCCATCTGAATCTGAGAGTGAATACTATTGCTGTATTCACCCTCTTTATTTTGCTCTTCAATGGAAATTCGGCAATAAATTCCTGCCTGATACATTCTATCCCTCTTTTCATCGGTCTTGCGTAGTCATTGTCTTTAATTGTCTTTATTTTACAACAAGAACTTAAGAAAATCAACCTGCAATTTTTCGTTCAGTAAGATTCTGAATGCACTGGATCAATGTCTTTTCCCCATTAAAATGCACTCGAATCTGATATCCTGCATGTTCATAGCTTACATTCTCTTTTTGGATTTCTTTTTTTGTATCCAGAACTTCTACAGAATCAAATAACGTATTCATGCTATATGCCTCCTTCAGCATACAGTTCTCTCTACATCCTATGCCGGCAGGATTGTACAAAAGTTCTGTATGAATTGAATTCGGCTTTCGAAAGCCTGATTACATTCTAAAATTATTCTGCACCAATCACATTGAATTGAAATTGACCGCAGATTGAGTTTTTAAGATTCATTTTCTTCCTATACAGTATCAATTCCTATTGTCCAGAACATTTGTTCGTGTTATAATAAAAAGACTTTAAGAATATAAAACACGAAAACCAAAGGAGGGATTTCTGTTGGAACGATGTGATTTTTCTTCTATTAGCACATGCCTAAAAAATCAAATCAGTGAAAGCAATCAGATGAACCAACCTGATTTTTTATACGAATTATTTGAAGATTTTATGAATGATCCGATAAATGAAGATTTTTCTATGGATAATGGTCTAATTTGCCGCTGGATAACCGGACAAGCAAAAATCAGTCCCAAAATAACCTCATATTATGCAAAACCCAGCAATCAGAAAAAACTGGCAACAACCATTCAGCGGAACTTACTTCCCTTAATGGCAGACTGCAACATGGTTATACAGGACATTTACACGTTATTCATACAGGACGATACGATTTCGGATACAAAAAAGCAGGAACTTGTATCTCTATATAAACCTTCTGATTCAAGGCTGTTGTTTTTAGCAAAAGTACTTTCTTTTGGTATGGAACGGCAATTTATTAAACGTGATACAAGAAATCAAAAACTGATTGCAGGAGGTGTTCTATCTCCGATTGTTCTGGATTACATTATGGACAGCGAAGTCCCAAAACCATGCCGTCATTTTCTAGGAAGAGAAGAAGAACTGGATGAACTCCATACTTTGTTTGAAGAGAACCGACATATATTTCTTTATGGAATTGCCGGAATTGGAAAAAGCGAGCTTGCTAAAGCCTATGCAAAGCAATACAGAAAACAGTACACCAATATTCTCTATATGGAATACACCGGTAATCTATATCAAGATATTGTAGACATGGATTTTATTGATGATCCACCAGAAATCAGTGAGCAGGAACGTTTTCAAAGACATAACCGTTTCTTACGCTCTTTGAAATCTGATACACTGCTGATCATAGACAATTTTAATGTCACATCCACACAGGACAGTTGCCTGTCAGTCGTATTAAAATACCGTTGCCGGGTTTTATTTACAACCAGAAGCCAACTGTCTGAATACTGTAGTTTTCAATTAAAAGAACTGAAAGATATACCCACTCTTTTTCAACTGACATCTGTATTTTATTCAGAAGCAGAGGAAAACCGGGCAATCGTAGAAAAAATCATAGAAACTGTACACTACCATACTTTTGCTGTCGAACTGGCAGCCAAACTTCTGGAAAATGGAATTTTAACTCCAGAGCAATTATTGATAAAACTTCAAGAGGAAAAGGCTTCTCTTCATAATGAAGATAAGATTAAAGTAATGAAAGATGGTCAGAGCAAAAAAGCCACCTATTACAACCATATCCATACCCTGTTTTCGTTATACTCCTTATCACGGAAACAGCAGGATATTATGTGCAATATGTGTTTTATGCCTTCATCTGGTATTTCTGCCCGTATATTTTCCAAATGGCTGGAGCTGCCTACTTTAAATGACGTGAATGATCTGATCGAGACAGGTTTTGTACAGTCAAGTCTCCGGCATACTATTTCTCTGCATCCAATGATTCAGGAAATTGCAGTTTCCGAGACCGCACCTTCTGTTACAAGCTGCCACACGTTATTGGATTCTCTGCAAAAAATATGTTTGATGCATGGCATTGAAGTTAGCTATTATAAAAAATTATTTCAAACAGTAGAAAACATCATGCTTTTCATTGAAAAGGACGATATTCCCCAATACCTGTTATTTTTAGAAGATGTTTTTCCATATATGGAGAAGTACCACTATCAAAAGGGTATGAAAAAAATCATCCAGGAACTACAGCATTTTATAAAAGCAAATACTTACGGGACTGCATCTGACCGTGCCTTACTATTGGATTATCAGGCAACTCTGGAACCCAAAACAGAAAAAGCGATAAAATTAGAAAAAGAAGCACTTGCTCAAATAAAAGAAACCACAAAAGAAAATGCCCACCTGGTTTCCAACCTCCATTCCAATCTTGGAGGGCTTTACCGAATCAACGGACAACTTGATCTCGCTAAAAGGCACATGAAAATGGGTATCTCTCTTTTACAACAATACCAGCTTCTTTATACTAATGACAGTATTCCTCAGATTAATAATTATGCTGTCCTCTTAATTGAAATACAAGAACCTGACCTTGCCCTGTCTGCTCTTCAGAAATTAGCACAGATTATCAAAGAATATAATTCAAACCACTGTTTGGATTATGCCCAGGTACAGGAATCCCTTGGAAGTATCTGCCTGATCACTGCAAATATTTCGCAAGCGAAAACCCATTTTAAAAAAGCCTTGAAAATTTATGAGGATATATGGGCAGACGAACCCGAATTGATTGAAGAAAAATATCAAGCAATTCAAGAATTGTATCCACAAGCTGGAATTGCTCTGGCAAAAAGTATTCTTCTCACCAAGCACTAACGGTTCCTACAAACACTTGTAAAATATATTGCCTCAATAATGTAAACGCCTAGTTTTGAGATACACTCCAAGACTAGGCGCTTGTCCATTTCCATTTTTTCTTAGACATGGAGCGTTTACATAAGGATCACTTTTCTTTTTTTGACACTTTTCGCTCCTCCTATCTCAAATTTTTTATAGTCTAGGTATATTGCCTTCATCAATGCCTGAGAACTTGTAAATATGCTCCTCTGCTTGTTCAATCTGCGATACATTACAATCATCTCGTCATCAACCTACTGTTTGATACAATATGTCAAATGCATAGTGGCTCAGTTCTATTAGAAATTTATATCTCTAACTCCGCACCAATTCTAAAATTCCTTTTGAAAGGCGATATACTTTATCAACACTTTCCAGTTCTTTATACTTATGCGTAATAAAAACGATAGTCTTATTTTTTAATTCACTATGTAATAACTCACGTAAAGCTTCATTTGATTCAACATCAAATCCTTCTGTAGCCTCATCCATAAGTAAAATGTCTGCATTTTTCAGCAGAGCCCTAGCTACAGCTATCTTTTGTCTTTCTCCTCCAGAAAGTTTTGCACCATCTTGTCCAATTTTTTGTCCAAATCCATGATCCAATTTTTCAATAAAACCTAAAGCACCACTTTTTCTACATGCTTCAACAACTGCATCTCTTGACGCCTTTCCATCGATATTAACATTCTCCTCTATAGTCCCTTGGAATAGATATGGTCTTTGGCTTATAACCGCAATTCTATTTCTCATATCTTGTATATCCATCAATTCCACAGGAGCTCCATACAATTTTATTATTCCTTTTTGTGGCCGGTAGAATCCCGCCAAAAGGTTCAAAAGTGTTGATTTGCCACTTCCATTTTCTCCTACGATCGCAATTCGTTCCCCTTTTTTTACACATAGTGAAATACCATTTAAAATAGGGTGTCCTGGTTCATAACCAAAGACAAGATTTTTTACTTCAAAAACCATATCCCTATCTTGATAAATTTTCTCAGGTTTCATTTCACATAATTTCATTTCCAATTCTTCCGGTTGTCCCCATAACTCAAAAAGACGTTTTGCCGATGGCTCAATTTGCGCAAAATAATATTTAATGTTTATCAATGCTGAAATTGGATTTACAACATATGCACTATATGTAATAAAAGCAAATGCTCCGCCTATAGTGAATTCTCCTTTTATTATAAAAAGCCCACTTAATATATATAATAACGCATTTACAACCGTGTCTATTACTACAACACTGACAGTACTATATTCATCTAGCATTGCGTTCTTTTTATATGAATCCATCAAATCTTTTTGCAGACCTTCAAATTGAGATTTTTTTACCTGAAACAGATTCCAGAGCTTCATTTCATGAATTCCATTTATACACTCGGCAAACCAACTCATAAACTTTCGTTTATCCTCAATCCACTGTTCAAACACTTCCCGTTTCTTGTTTGCACAATAGGACACTATTATAAATTTCAGTGGAATAATTGCTTCTATCAATATTGCTAATTTCCAGTCTAATAAGGACAGCCCAACTACTCCTCCTATTATTTGGAGAATTGATGATATAGAAAACTGAGTAATCTGATCCACAACAGATGACACATTATCAATATCCATACCAATTGTATTTATAATCTCTGCACTTCCTCTTTCAGCAAAATACTGTATTTTCATCCTATTGATTTTCCAGTAAGTCTTTTTATAGAGAGAATGTGTAAACTGATTATGTACATTTGAAAATAATTTTGTTTGGATTATATTTAACTCTTGCTGGGTTAAAGAAATTATTATTAATATAACAGAAAATAAAAGAATGTATTTCATGTTTTTCTGCAATATACCACAATCTGTTATTTGTCTTATAAGCAGTGGGTGTATAAACGTTATGAATGATGAACCCAAAAGGCAACAGATAATCCCTGGAAAATACTTTTTATATTCACACAACATTTTACAAATTCGATACCATGTTTTCCCATTTTCTCTCATATCCAATTGCCATCCTCACTATTCGTTAAGCAAAATATTGACAAACAAGCTCATATATATCCTCTATATTGTAAGTTATTCCTATTCGATCTTCTGCATACAATTCATACATATTATTTTTACGCACAATATACATATCTATATCTGATGCCTTACTACTTTCAAATATTTCTTCCTCTTGATTCAAAAGAATAATATCAGGTTCATAAGCTATATATACTGTATAAAGGATATCGTTCAATGACTCATTGGAATCGTCATAATATTCTAAAGGAATTACATTTTCATCTAAAGGATTTTTCTGCAGATTTATTGCGTAATAACCGTTCTGACTAAACATCACTTTTAGCTGTATCATTTCCTCGTAATCTAAATCAATACCGGCAATTACCGGTATCTCTATATTGGTTTTATCCCTTATTACATTTTCTAGTATATCCGGATAATCAGATTTATGCGTTGCTATAGTCATCAAAAAGTCCATAACATCATCAAATCCTGCTGTGGGCTTTCTGTTTAAATATGTAGCAATATGTCCAGTGACAACAGGAGCCGCATAACTATTGGCTTGATTTACGATCCCATTCCACGAAAAATTTGCTATAATAGAATTCTCAATATTATAACCTTTTTGTTCTTGAAACAGAATTTGACCATTTCCCAAAAGACCATAACGATCCTGCCTGACACCAAAAACACCTGGATATGCAGCTGGATAAGTCTTTATATTTCTGTTATGATATGCTGCTACTATAATCGCATCAGCATCAAGTAATCTTTTTATTTGAATCCATAAGGGTTTAATATCAAAATAATTGATTGTTCCAAGACTCATGTGAATTAACTTTATTTTATTTTGAATACACCATTCCAAAGCTTCCAGCAAAACTGTGATCTGTGTTGTTCCTGCAGAGTCAGTCACATTCAAGTCCCATAATTCTATATCACTACATATGCTTGTGATAATTCCGACGCATACAGCGCCATGGAATGATTTATCGTCTTTATACTCACTTGGATCGCATTTAGAAGCCAAAAAAGATTTATGAACAATCCTTTGATTCCTGTTATTTCTCATATGATAAGGTATACCGTTATCAATCAATGCGAGCTTAATCATTTGCACTATTCCTATTCTTACCTGTTATATATCCAAGCCAAATATCGCATATTTATTATTCTCATGATAAACCTTGTAATTCTATGGTCAATAAAAATTCAAGTGTCGCTGAACCCTAATATGCTTCTCCAATCACACTGCCATCATAAGCATTGATCACATAAGAAAGCTCCTGTAGAGAATTTCCACCAATACTTTCCCTGACAGTAAAAATCCATGCTGGAACCAACCATGCGTGTTTCGGCTCCTGATAGGCTGTGGTATAAGTATACTGCAATTTTGCGTTTACCACATCATACTCCAGTGCGGTAGTGTCGTTGGCAGACTGGCCTTTTCCGGAATACCAATAAAAAATCTGATCTGTCAGCTTTGCCTGTATTTTTTCAAAAGGCAGAAGCTTTGTATTTTCCGTCACCGTACAGACTTCTTCCGATATCCCATCCCATTTAAAATATTTAATTCCTTCCTCTGTTATCAGAATAGAGATTGTTTCTACCTGGAACGGAGGCACATAACTATCCACTGTTTCTTCCGCAACCACGCCATCAGGAACTGAAGTAATACCCTCTACACTTTTCGAAAAACAATACAGATATCCCGGTAATCCTCTATCCAGATCTCCCTGCCACAAAGCATCACTACCAAGTCCCAGACCATTGCGCTCTGAACATGCGCCATTCGGGAACCACACGGTACGATCAGAATCTACAAGGCCCATTCCATCGATACCTAAATCCTCTAAAACTTGTTCTGCCTGTTCCTTTCCATCTTCCTCTGTAAAGGTGATCTTGTCCATGCACTTTCGATACGCATCTGCCAGTTCATGAAATTTCTCTGTATAGCCGTTGGTATCCATGCCAAAGCTACTGTAATACTCACTCTGCATTTCCTCAGTTTCTATTGTTTCTTCTTCTATAAAATTAGAACCCTCCATCCAGAGAAAACTACTGTCATTGTCAATTTCCTGATTATACCGCTCTGCTTCTATATATGCCTTCCTGTCCTCGCCCACATCTGCAGTAAAATAATCCTCTGTATCTGTGTTTTCCAATTCAGTACTCATCCAACTCCGTGCCGCTTCCACACCGTGATCCTCTGTTTTTTTTTGAAATTTTATCTCCATCTTTTCCGGTGCAGACGCTTCATCCGGTGCAAGCTCCATCCCCTCTCGGGTTGCGTTTTGAATCCCTGCAATCGATGTAGAATATGCTGATTGCAAGTAACTTCCTTCCTTGCTGGAAATCCTGTCTAACACTTCCTGATACGCATCCTTTGTCACCATCTGTGGCATATATAGTTCCTCACCGTCCGTAAAATAATCAATCAATCCATTCAGTTCTTCCTGCGTTAACTCGTGATTTTGCATCTCTATGACTGGAAGATTGCCAATGCTTTGTTCGGCCAACTTAATATCTGCCTGGATAACCACACGGTCGTTGCTTTTCTTTTCTTCAAATTTCCAATGCGTTGGAACATTTGTCTCTCTCTTTTCTCCTTTTTTAAGAGGTTCACAGACAGCCGCCTCGCTAATCCCATCCACTTTGCTGACTACCGAACTCTCCTCTGGTGTTTCCTGACAGCTGGAAAGAATAATACACAACGCACCTACCATAATTGCTAAAACACTTTTTTTCATTTTTCCTCCATATATCTTATAGAATTGTCGCTTTTTCACGAAACTTCAATTATAAACTCTTTAACTTATAAATACCTTCCTGACACTATTAACGTTTTCGTATATTTTTTAGAAACAGACTACCTTATTTATTTTAATGTATAAATTACACTGCTGAGTTACCTGCAAAATCAGATTGCCCATATAATGTTCTGCCAACAAATGTAAGTTTTCTGTCTCAGGATGCTCAATTTCTTCTATCGCAGTCTCACGCAATAATCCGCTTTTCACAAACCGTCTTAACACTCCATCAGGAACCAATTTTGTCTTTTCCACAGTTTTTAATATCTGATATTCTTCATCATTCACCATAACTACAGAATCCAAAGAACGATCATAAAAATATTTCTGCATTGGTGTTTGAATGCATTTAATTAATACCTTTCCCATATTCTTTCCCCCGTATTTTTATTTTATCTGCGTCAGGACACCTGCATCCATCTCACAGATCGTATCGCAGAGCCATTCGATCTCCAGCATGTTATGTGCTGCGATAAGAATAGTCTTCCCTCGTTCCTTTAATCCCCGCAAAAGCTCGCAGACCTCTCCTGCCCCCTGCTTGTCCAGACCATTAAAAGGCTCGTCCAATATCAAAAGCTCCGGATCTTCCATGATTGCCTGTGCGATACCAAGACGTTCACGCATTCCAAGAGAATACTGTCCTACCTTCTTTTTAGACAGAGGATCAAGCCCTAGGGCACGCATCGTCGCCCTCACATCGTCATCGGAAATACGGTGTTTCAGAGACGCCAGTCTCTTTAAATTCGCAAAACCGCTGAGATCCAGAAAGAAGCCAGGGTTTTCAATGATAATGCCTACGGAATCTGGAAAGTCCAGCTCCTTCCCGATCTGTTTTCCCCCTACGAGCACTGTGCCGCTCTCAGGTTGTAAAAATCCACAGATGCATTTAAACATTACGGTTTTCCCTGAACCGTTAAACCCCATAATCCCATGAATCTTCCCTTTTTCAAAATCATGGGTAATGTTCTTTAATACTTTTTCTTTTTGAAAGGATTTTGTCAGTCCCTTCAACCTGATTGCATATTCCATTTTGCCCTCCATTTATTCGTTTGTCTGCGTAAAAGAGAAATTATAGCCCTTAATTCGGACGGCTGACAAGCCGATCAGCGCTATGATTAATATTGCAAATATGAACATGCTCATCCCGATCCCTGGCAGGTAATCATAACCAAAGCTGTGCATGGGAAAGGTAGCTTGGTTCAACGGAGACAGCCAGCCGCAGAACACGTTCGCCCTATATTCCTGACTTTCTGTAAAATGAAACAGTTTCCGGAAAACATCTGGGTTCAGCAGGAGCCCATACAGACTGACTGCAAAAGCACCGATCACCCCTGCCATATTTCCCGCAGCCAGATTTAAAAACAACATGAGAACTGCGATAAAAAGAGTATATAAAAGTACAAGTCCAAACACTATTGCTGCGCACATATAAGGAGTTGAGCTTTCCATTGTTTTTATGGAAACAGGAACGGTTATGCTCTCCCCACCGCCATAGCCCAACATTGCCGCTGTTTCGCTCCACACATTTCCCGTAAAGGAAAAGGGAGCTCCCATAATTCCAAGCATCACAGCCAAAAAAATATTATAGATCACAGTCGCCAGGATCACATAGATAATCTGACCCGCAAGCCATATCTTCCGTTTTGTGCGTACAAGCCAATACGGAGTTGCCTGACTGATAAATGGCATGTCCGCAAAGAGCAGGATTAAAAGCAGGGAGGACAGCATAACAGAGGATGCATCCCCATATGTCCAAATAAACGGCTCGAATACCTGAAGGATTGTCTCATATTTTATCGCATGGGAAATAATCTGATCCGACAGCATCAGACATAATATAGCTGCCAAAATAAAGGTCATCCAGATCCTCGGACTTTTTTTCCATCCATAGAAATTCTGGCCTGCAATCCAAAAAGCCTGTTTAATATCACGCATACCGCAACCTTCTTTCTATTGCGCACATAAAGATCAGTGCCGTTAAAAAACTTCCAACCGCTAATATAGCAATGCAGAAGATATCATTGTAGTAAATAGACGCCGCCCAATAGCGGGGACTCAGAAAGAATGCTTTTTGATAGTAACGCTCCTGAAATACGGTCAGGACATAATAAAGAATAAAAGGAACGGCATAGGACATATAGCGATTTTTTGTTATGACAGCCGACGTACCGCCAATTAGCGCCCAAAAAGCGCCATTTAAAAACAATCTCAGAAAGCTTACCGCCGTTCTGCCCACAAGCACTGCCATCTCATAATTTCCGTCAATCAGAGAAGGATACTGACCGAACCTCAGTATACAGATTACAAGAAGGAACACCATGGCTAAAAAAGCTGTCAAACCTCCGGAGACCAACAATCCTGCTGCTTTTCCTACGAGATACTGTTTTCTCCCTGAACGGATATAACTGAACAGAAAAAAACGACTGTGCAGCTCAGCCTCCGTATTCTCTCCACCCGCAAAAGCAACGGCAATGGGAACAAACAGAAGCATATTAACGCTGTTCATACAATAGGTGTATGCTACGAACCAGCCTGGTCCTTCTGCAGATCCGCCTGCATTTATGATCTTCTGCAACATCTCATGCTCAGACATCAGGGTAGCCGAAACGATTAGAAAAATCCCCAAAATAAAGCGAATGCTTCGAATATTGTTTTTTATGTCCGTTGCCAACACATTTCTCATACGCTTTTCTCCTCACTTCAAACAGCTATAGACTTGATTTTTTTATTTTTATAAAATCCTAGTTTTTTGCAATAATATCACTATTTGTATAAAACTACACTCCTTATCAAACAACAGTTAAGGACTTGCAAAAACTGTTGTTCCTACTGAAAGCATTGCAACAGCTGTAAAAATTGATAATATTTTAAATTTTCTATTATTCTAAGTTCTACAAATACATAAGCCGCCAGTTAAGTACGATTAGTTTTATTATAATTCAATAAATTCCATCCAACTTTCCACATTTTATTGTACAATTTTACCATTTATATAATAACATGTCAACATTTAATGAACGTTTATAACAAAAAAATGCAGGGCTATAAAAAACTAAAGAAATTGCTCTATTTTACAAAATTATATCCTATTTTTCAATTCCAACTCAATTTTCCCTCAATGTCTTTTTCCTCCAACTTTCGTATGCTTATCTCACAGCAAAGCAGTACCACACCGGTACAGCCTGCTGAATTAATCAATACGAAAATGGAGGTGTTTTTTATGCGAGAACTCAGAAACACAAAAATCATTGCTGTAGATCACGGCTACGGCAACATGAAAACAGCAAATACCGTCACACCAACCGGAATCAAAGCCTATGAAACAGAACCCATCTTCACCGGGAATATTCTGGAATATAACGGCATTTACTACCGGATTGGCGAAGGACACAAAGAATTTATCCCAGATAAAGCTATGGACGAAGAATATTATCTTCTAACTCTCATGGCGATTGCAAGGGAACTGAATGTCTTTTCCATCCGTGAAGCAGACGTTCATCTGGCTGCCGGGCTTCCTCTGACATGGATCAGAAACCAGAGAGAAGATTTCCGTTCCTATCTGCTCCAGAATCCAGAAGTCCATTACCGATTTAACAGCAAAGAGTATCATCTCCGTTTTGTGGGATGCAGCCTTTACCCGCAGGGATATCCGGCTATCGTAAACCGACTTGGAGATTTCAAGGGGACAAATCTTCTTGCAGATATCGGCAACGGAACCATGAACATTCTGTATATCAATAATAAGAAAGCACAGGAAAGCCGGTGCTGGACAGAAAAGTTTGGCGTAAACCAATGCATGATTGCCGCTAAAAACGCTGTTCTGGACAACTTCGGAGTAAAGATTGAAGAATCTACCGTAGAGCAGATTCTGCGGTTTGGAACCGCTGACATTTCAGCGTCTTATCTGGATTGTATTACTGCTGTTGCCAGACAGTATGTCACAGATATTTTTGCCACGCTCCGCAAATATGAATACAATCCTGGCCTGATGCGCCTGTATGTGGTCGGAGGCGGTGGATGCCTGATCCGTAACTTTGGAGCGTATGACAAATCACGAGTTACCATCCTTGATGATATCTGTGCCACTGCCAAAGGTTATGAATCTCTGGCTTATATGAGCCTGAAAAGGAGGGGATAAGCCATGCAGAACCATATCCGCAACACAAACCTGCGATTTAATCTGGACAAAGACCAGCAGCGGAGAGCCTGGGAATATTTACAGACGATGGACAGACAGAATTTTAAATCTTACAGCCAGGTAATCTCCCTTGCACTGGTCGATTATTTTGACCGCTACTACCGCACTCAGGCTGATCCCTATCTGGAAACAAGGGAACGGGAAGAACTTTTTGTGAAACAGATTGTAGAAGCAGTAGAACACAGCCTGAAACAGTCATTGCCGATTTTTCTGTCCGGGCTGACTGCAGGCATGTTGGAAAGGGAATCCCCCATCAGGATGCCCTTTCCAGCTCCTGAAAAAGAACAGCCGGATCGTGATATAGACTGGGATTTTCTTGGAGAATAAACCATTGTGATTGGAGGTGAACACATGACGGACTTTCTGACAGCAGACACAAGCCTGCCATCTTATATGATGTTTCCCCGTTTTCTTCTGGACATGGAAATAAACGAAACTGCCAAAATGCTTTATATGATCCTGCTCGACCGTGCAAGGCTTTCCCAGAAAAATGAGGGCTGGTCAGATACAAATGGTCATGTGTTCCTCTACTTTACGATTGAAGCACTGGCAGAAGTTCTCCACAAAAGCCAGATGACGGTGAAAACTGCTCTGGCAGTACTGGAAAAACAAGAGCTTATCTTCCGAAAACGGCAGGGACCCGGACACCCTAATCGGATCTATGTAAAAATCCCGAAAGAAACCCTCAGCAATACAGACAGAATTCTTTCCTCAAGACAGACAGAAAACTGTCCTATTGACAGACAGGATTCTTTCCCTGATACAGACAGAAAACTGTCCAGTAATAAGAAAGAGATAAAAAAGAACCATTTAACAATAAGAGGGAGTAAAGAGCCACGCTCACCCTATGGAACATTTCAAAATGTTTTTCTGTCAGAGACGGAGCTGGAAAATATCCGGCAGACAATCCCTGACTGGCAGGACTATATGGAACGCTTATCCGGTTATATGGCTTCTACCGGAAAGCAATACCAAAACCATGCAGCTACCATCATCCGTTGGGCAAGACAGGATCATCCTGTTTCCCGGCAACGAAATTATGAAAGTGAGGAATACGAAACATTATGACAACATTTACAGAAAAACCAACAGCTATCACACCAAACAGAGAGCTTCAGTCTGATGAATATTTTAACGAAACAAATCACCTGATCTACTGTTCCAAATGCAATACGCCAAGACAGTGCAGGCATGAATTACAGGGAAAGGTTCTTATTCCTTCCATCCGCTGTAAGTGCCAGCAGGAGATCTTTGAACAGGAGGAAGCCCAGAGAAAACTTCATGAAAAGCAAATGGAAATAGAGCATCTCAAAACCAGCGGCTTACAGGACAAATCACTTTATGACTACACCTTTGCCAAAGATAACGGCAGCAATCCGGAAATGAAACTTGCACACAATTATGTAAGTAACTGGGAAGAGATGAAAGCAAACGCTTCCGGACTTCTCATCTGGGGCGATGTCGGTACTGGAAAATCTTTCTTTGCAGGCTGCATTGCCAATGCCCTTCTGGAAAAAGGCGTCCCGGTACTGATGACCAACTTTTCCCGGATTCTGAATACCCTTACCGGAATGCATTTTGAAGACAGGAATCAGTTCATCCACAGCTTAAACCGCTACAGCCTTCTGATCATTGATGACCTCGGAATTGAACGGAACTCTGACTTTGCACTGGAACAGGTATTCAATGTGATTGACAGCCGTTACCGCAGTAAAAAGCCCCTGATCATAACAACCAATCTCACTTTATCAGAGCTGAATAACGCCGCTGATATCGCACACAAGCGAATTTATGACCGGATTCTGGAGAGATGTGTTCCCATCCGTATCAATAACCGGAATATCCGTCAGGACAATGCAACAGCTAATTTAAAAAAAACGAAAAAAATTCTGTTAGATAATCACACTTCAAACCAGAGTTGAAACAAAGCAGCATCGCACAATAACTATTTTTCACTGACAGTAGTACTACTTTCTTTTCTTATTTATCACCAGAGACATGCCACTGTCAGTTATCTAAAACTATAGTACTAAACCACAAGATTTTAAAACTAAATCGCCCGGATACGGGCATAAAAAGGAGGTGCCAGATATGGCAAATAAAAGAATTATGACACCAGAAGAAAAAGTGCTTTTACAGGCAAAACACAGACTGGAAGAAATCGAAGCAAGAAACCGTAAAAAGGAACGTAATGCCAGAACACGCAGATTGATTCAAGAAGGAGCGATTCTGGAAAGCATTGCTCCACATATTAAAGAAATGGATTTAGATACCCTAAAGCGGGAGCTGATGATCCGGCTAAGGGGAATGTAAACGCACAAGTTCTACTCCCGAAGGGCGCACTTACTCACCACCCGATAAATCGGGCGGTGGTATCCCCTACGGGGCTCGTGCGCTCTGCCGAGGGCTATCCGCTGTTGCAGGCAACATCGAAAGGAGGTGCCAGATATGGCAATTTATCATATGCAAGCCAAGGTCGTCAGCCGTGGTTCCGGGCGGTCTGCTGTCGCTGCATCTGCTTATATGAGCTGTAGCCGCATATACAATGATTACGATGGCATCCAGCATGACTACACCCGAAAACATGGACTGATCTATCAGGAAGTAATGCTTCCCCCTATGGCTCCGCCTAAATGGAAAAACCGGGAGCAACTCTGGAATGCTGTAGAAGCTGCTGAAAAAACAAAAGACAGCCGACTGGCAAGAGAATTTGTTGTCGCACTCCCTATTGAGTTGGATAAAGACAGCAATATTTCTCTTCTTCAGAATTTTATTCAAAAGAATTTTGTAGATATGGGAATGTGTGCCGATTTCGCCATTCACGATACAGATGGTCACAATCCCCATGCACACATTCTACTTACTGTCCGTCCATTAAACGAAAACGGAACATGGCAGTATAAAACCGAAAAAGAATATCTATGCATCAAAGATGGAGAGGAAAAGGGATTTACTGCTTCTGAATTTAAGGATGCTCAGAAAGAGGGCTGGGAAAAACAGTATCGTTATAAAGCTGGGAAAAAGAAAGTATATCTGACTCCCTCGGCAGCACAGGAGAAAGGTTATGAACGTATCGACAAACATCCAAAAAGCACCCGGTATGGCAGACAAAACCCGATTTCCGAACAATGGAACAGTGAGGAACAGCTCTGCCTCTGGAGAGCAAACTGGGCAGATGCCGTAAATAAAATGCTTGCCCTTAATCAGATAAATGCCGCCATTGATCACCGCAGTTTTGCAGCTCAGGGAATCACTGAACAGCCAACCATCCACGAAGGCTACATTGCCCAGAATATGGAAAAGAAAGGCATGATAGCAGACCGGTGTGAAATCAACCGTCGGGTTCGTGCGGATAACAGAATACTACGGGAATTAAAAACACAGATAAAAAAATTGGTTCAAGCTGTCGAAAAATCTATTCCGGTAATTGCAGAAACATTAGAAGCAATCCGCAATCATATGATTTTTACACAATATCATTTACTTCATAATGAAATGCAAAAAGAAGTGATCCATGACTGGATGCAGCATTTTCGTCCTATCCTAAATAAATATGATACCATTAAGAAAAAGCTCAAAGCGAAAGTTACTGAAAAGAAAGAACTAAATGTGCAAAAAAGTAAAACCAGTATTCTAAATCCTTTCCAGCATATAAAGTTAAACCAGCAGCTTACAACCGTAACAGAAGAAATCGAGGAACTGAAATCTGCCAAAGAACAGCTGCTGTTTCAGGCTGAATGCTCCACAGAGAAAGATATGGCGAGCCTTTCCAGAAAATACGACCAGATGGATAAGAATCTGGATATTCTCGATTCTCAGGATATGGCTCTCAAAGAGCAGCTTGAAAAAGATGCTGTCGCTTTCCAAGAGGAAAAACTCCGGCCTAAACCAGAGCAATATACAGAATTACTGGATGCCAGAATCCAGATACGACCTACTTTCCGAGAGAAACTGATTGAGCAGCTCAAAGGTACTTTTGGTGAATATTATGACTATCACTATCGTGATATCGCAACCCATGAAGTGGATGATCTCAATATGGAAGATCCCTATAGCTTCTCTCATCGTACCTGGGAACTTGAATATCAGAGGAAACAGGAATTGCAAAAAAAACATCCTGTTCAATCCAGGCAAAAATCGCACAACACAGAACTATAATGTTTAAACTACTAATATAAAAAATATCCCGTTTTCTCAAAACAGTTATATTGCTTCATCCCAATAATTCACAAACTGCTAACCACCGAGCAAAAGTGAGGCACAAAGTGCGTAAGCATAATTTGATTTCTTTCCGCTTACGCACTCTCTTTTTATCTTGAGCAAAAAATTCCTACTTTGTAAAGCCAACAAATGGGGTTTGGGGGGCTCCCAAAGTGCGTTTGGATATCCAAACGCTATGCTTGCAAAACCAGTTCCACTAATTTCCCTCGATACTCCCTTCTTCTAAAATCAATGATAATTATAACATTGCCAATTTTGTAAAGTAATAATCAACTTAAAATATAGACGACAAACAATAAAACCATGATACTGTTACAAAAAGCAGTAGCATGGTTTCTTTATATTTCATTATAGATTTTCTCTATCTATCATATTTTCTATTGTTTCTGAGAAACAACACTCTTTCAAATCAATACTTTTGTCCATCTTCACAAGATTTGTATATTTCTCATCTGTATAGTGTTTTGATATTACAGCAAATACTTTATATGTAGGCTGTGCTGTTACATCTCTGATGTCCTTTTTCAGCAATGTGTTCGGTACATTTAATTTCGTATTTTTATCTTTTACGAAGCCAATACAACCACATATATTCCCGGCAGCTTTTTCTGTATATAATTTCGGTCCTCGATCTGTAAATTCTCCTATCATTGTTACGTTTTTCTTAATAAGCATCATACGTTCCAATATATCCAATTTTTGCCCCGTAGAGCCATCTTTTGCAAAAACAAAATCATTTTCTGTTAATCGCTTATCCAGGCATTTCTGGTAAAAATGAATTGCAGAAGCTGTCTCTTTTTTATTCAATCGAACTCCTGTCAAATGTAAAAAATTGTATCTATGGAAAACAACTTCATATCCCTGTACAGATGACAAAATCTTATTACTTTCCTGTAATTGCTTATTCACCTCTTTCGGTAAGCCATATAGGAACAAAACCTTCTGATCCTCAAGATGTTCTTTATATAGTTGTGCCGCTTTTGTCATAATCTGAATTGCACGTCTTTTGTCCATAACTTAATCCTTATCCCATAAAATTTAGAGAAGGGAATGTTCACGCCGCAGCACTAAACATTCCCTTCTCATGGTTGATTTTTCCGTTGTCTGCCAACCTCCAGCACCTTCGTCTGGAAAATATCAGGTTTTTCCGTTGCCTGCCAACCTCCGACACCTTCGTTCGGAAAACGTATCAGATTTTAGGTGTCAACCCACCGCTGATGCACAGCTTTTCTAATTACATTTTACACGAACTATGTGGAAAATGCAATTACAATTTTATCTTATGATGCCCTGCTACATTTTATACACTATTTATCTTACATTTCATTCTTGATAAATTATCTCTTTATCCACAATCTCCCTCGCACATACTTGTATATTGTTCATTCTTCCTATCCATTCCAAGACATTTTCCACCTTTAGCTGTTCTGTAATGCCTTGTGCCTGTTTCATCTGTTCTACAAGTCTTTCAAAGCGTTCCTGTGCCTGTTCTTCTATATCAGCCAAATAACCATTCAGCCTGCCGCTTGTAAGCATATTCAGATATAGCAATCTGCGGTATTCCTTCAAATACCGCAAATGTCTTTGTCCCCATACACCGACAACCCTTTGTTCTTCTTCCTTCGGTAAGGTAAGAGCAGGGATAAGATAATCCCCATGTCTGATATAAGTACCGCCCATCTCTTCAAAAATTGTTTTCTTCATTGTCTGTTCTACCTTTCTTATCGTTCTCTATTCATAGATTTTCTTTACGACCGTTCCAATTTTACAGTAACAATAATTCTTCAATTTTCAGTTCACATTGCCCCTCCCGAAGAAGTATGATAGAATAATTCTATTAAATTGAATCGGAGGTGCCACATGGCTATCAGTTCCAACAATATTCAGGTCTATACTACTTTGTCCAAAGAACTGGTTGCTGAGATTGATAAGGATGCAAAAGCGAACTATCGTACACGTTCCCAGCAGATTAACATGATCCTGACCGAGTATTATAAGACTCAAACAACAACCAAACATGAATCCGAGTAAAACACTGAATTGCCTGAAAACACAGGAAATATCAGTGTTTTCTTATGTTTTCCCTTAATTATAAGGTTCATGAGAACCATAATTATTCCCAAAGCTGACGTTTATAACGATCGGTTTTCTCATCTTCACTGCCTGCCGTATCAGGTAATCAATACCCTCCATCAGCTCCGTTGTCCGCGGAAATGAATTTTCCCGTGGATTTCCCATTTTTACCACTAGAAGATCACTTCTATACGCAACGCCTCGATTCACTCCATCCGATGCTCTCCCATTTCCTGCTGCTATTCCAAGAACTGCTGTTCCATGTCCGCTGAAATCTCCAGACGGAACAAGGCGCCTGCCTTCGGTTTCCCCGAGTGCAAGCGCCTCATCAATTTCTTCCTTCGTATATTCAGTTCCTGATACATAGTTTTCCGGTGGATTTCCAGCTACACTCTGATCCCACAGTCGCAGGATCCGGGTACTGCCATCCTCATTTCTGAAATCAGGATGAAAATAGTCCACTCCGGAATCCACAATACCCACCAAAATCCCTTCACCGGTTAAGCCATCGGCTCCATTCTGCACCGGCAAAATACAACTTGCCTCCCTCTCTTCAAAGGTCTCAAAATAAAGTCTCTTGGGCTTTTCTATAAACTCGATCTGCTCTCTGACTGAATATGCAGCAATTTCCGATTCCGGCAATGTCACTACTGCATAACCACCAAGCAGCGGGACCACCTGGATCCTCTCACCACCAAGTCCGCTTTCCAAGCCGCTGTACTTCACGATCACATCCCACAGCCTGGTGGTGGGATCATACCCCACATTCAGATTTTCCGATTTTGCCCGTTCCTGCGGCAGGGCATTCATGGCAAGATTAAGTAGATTCTCTAATTTCTGGTCTGGCATAAGGCTTTCATTTCCATTGATACATTTTTTTTATTATATGCAACGCCTTCGTTTAAAGCACCAACCATCTGTTCCAGCATTTTTCTTTTAATTCCGAGAACGAAGCTTAACAACTGACGAAGCGGCATTCCTTCCATCATCGCAGCCATCATTTCCTGATTATTTAAAAAGACCCTTGGTTTTTCTGTCAGCGCATTTATTTTGCGCAGCAAGCTGGAGGAAGGTAAAGAATTGCTGCAATACACTAACAAATCCATCAGTACGATCAGCACCTTTTATGCCTCTTCAGCCAAACAGAAATCCGTGATCTCATCCGATAATATTATGCTGTTGCTTTTTTATCATCTGTCTTCTCAAGCAGTTTCTTCACGCCCTGGATCGCTACCAGTACACCAAGGATCAGCAGTAATACTGCAAATACAAGCTGTAAGGTGTTTCCAAGATCCAGCCCTGTTGTTACCAGTGCCTTTGAAAGCTTTGTGATGGTCATGCCAAGTGCTGTGAAGGTAACTGCCATCATGAATACCATCGGGATCCAGAGCATACAGCCCTGACGTTTTGTTTTCTTTAAGAATACTGCACAGGCTACAAGGGCAAGTACGGATAACAGCTGGTTTGCGGAACCGAACAGCGGCCAGATCTCCGCATAGCCTACTTTTGTAAGCATGTAAGCAAGTACCAGTGTGATAACTGTTGCAAAATATTTATTTGTCACCACCTTCAGGAACGGGCTCATGTTTTCCTCATCTGTATCAGAATCAAGGAAAAATTCCTGGAATGACAGACGTCCGACTCTGGCTACAGAGTCAAGAGAGGTCAGTGCAAATGCAGATACTGCAAGGTTGATCAGGGTAAATACCAGTGAATGTGGAAGGCCAACTACAGAAAGGAAGTTTGCGATAGCACCTGCAAAAATCTGCGGCTGTGTTGTAAGCCCCTGTGCTGCTGCCTCGCCGTCTGCAAAGGATGCAACTGCGATCAGCGCGATGATGGCAAGCATACTTTCCATCAGCATTGCTCCAAAGGAAACAGGAAGCATATTTTTCTCATTTTTGATCTGCTTGGATGCAGTACCGGAGGATACCAGTGAATGAAAACCGGAAACAGCACCACAGGCGATGGTTACAAACAGGATCGGAAACATGTACTGTCCGTCCACATTAAAGCTTGTAAAAGCTTTCAGGTTACAGGACGGATTGGCTACAAATACACCAATAACTGCGCCAACGATCATAAAGATCAGCAGATAACTGTTCAGATAGTCACGTGGCTGAAGCAGTGCCCATACAGGAGCAACGCTGGCGATCAGGATATATGCAAAGATGATGATATGCCAGGTTCCAAGGCTTACATACATCGGGAAATTAAGTCCCAGTGCAATTGCGGCTACCAGTAATATAATTGCTACTGCAGTGTTGATCCATTTATTGAACTTTGTATATTTAAGGAAAAATCCAAGTGCAACAGCCTCAAATATAAATAACATGGAAGTGGTTGCAACAGCTCCGTTTGCCGCTACCTTTGTAACAGCTCCTGCATCATTTGCGACAAATCCGTTAAAGGTTCCTGCTACAACATCTGCAAATGCGGCAACAACCAGAATACAGAACAGCCAGCAGAATAAAAGAAACAATTTTTTTCCAAGCTTTCCGATATACGCTTCGATGATATATCCGATAGTACGTCCTTTATTCTTTACAGATGCGTACATGGATGCAAAATCCTGCACAGCTCCGAAAAATACACCACCGATGAGGATCCATAACAGAACCGGCAGCCAACCGAAAATTGCGGCCTGGATCGGTCCGTTGATGGGACCTGCACCTGCTATGGATGCAAACTGATGTCCAAATACTACATTTGTATCAGCCGGTACATAATCAACTCCGTCCTCCATTTCGTATGCCGGAGTTTTTGCTTTCGGATCAATGCCCCATTTGTTCTGGAGATAACGGCCATACAGAAGATATGCGCCTCCGAGAACTACAATGGCTATGATCATCATTGTTATTCCGTTCATAATATCAACTCTCTTTCCTTTGTATTTTTATATATTAAAAAAGCCCCTGCTATCCTTTCGGATAACAAAGGCGGAATGTTCCGTGGTACCACTCTGTATTCTCATATTTATCACTAAATACAACCACTTAATGCTGTCTCTTCAAACAGCCTCTTCTGTAACGTGAAGACTACGTCCCGGCTTACTTAAAGATTTCTATTCAGCGGGATGCTCCCAGGTGATATCACAAAATACCTTCTGCCGCTTCTCATCAGCCTGCGGCTCTCTGTGATCCGGCCTGCTTTTTGTGGTCTGTCCTGTTCCATGCATTTCTCTTTTTTATTTATCTAATGTTTTACTCCTTTTTTTATAAAAATTCAACAAATAATTTATATATATTTTACAAATTTGCATATGTTTTTTTATGCATTTTTTAGGTAAAAGCCAAAACACGGCGTATGTAACGAAGCCAGATCTGATCCCAGCTCTGCTTTACGATCCGTTTTCCGCCACATACGCCGCATTATCCATTATTCAGAAAATGTATATCTTACCATGTATCCTTTTCCGTCACCGGTTACAATCACGACTCCGCCATCGGGATTCTCGATCTTATCAATGATCGGAAATCTTCCTTTTTCTTTTACGAAAGCTTCCGGACTCTCGATCTTTGCTTCAACGATCTCCTGCTGAGAATGACGATCGCCACCGCAAGGATTAATGGTTTCAATAATGATCTCATATTCCTTCATACCCTTCACCTCTTTCATTTAATGCAGTTTTTCAGTTCTTATACTTACATTTTATCGTAAAAATCCCGATCATGCAAAATGCGTTCTGCACAAATTTTCAGAGGATTTATTGGTATTTTTCACTACATTCAGACTTCTTCTGTTTCCGGATGTTATCTTCCTCAAAGAAGGCTTTTTTTATTCTACAAAGTGGATCCTGCTTTTATCAAAACGATCCTGCTGCATTCTGCTCTCTGCCGGGTATCCCAGGGCAAAAAGAGAAAATACCTCCACATTCTCCGGAAGCTTCAGAATATCATGGACCAACGCCATACGATCCTTAAGCGGTGCAATTCCGATCCACACGCCGCCAAGTCCCAGTGCATCCGTTTCCAGCCAGATATTCTCCTGTGCGATAGACATATCGATCTGTGCCATATCCTGAACAGGCAATCCCTCTTTCCGATATACCGGAACGATCACAACCGGTGCACCTGCTGCACATCCGGAATAGGGAGTGGCTTTGGAAAGCTCCAGGATCTTCTCCTTATCTGTCACAACATAAAATTCCCACGGCTGCTGATTGCATGCGCTGGGCGCCTGCATACCCGCTTTCAGGATCTGAAAGATCTTTTCCTTCTCTACGGGTTTATCTTCATATTTACGGATACTTACTCTGTGAAAAATATTCTCCATGCTATTTTCTCCTCGTCATACTCATATCACTTGTTACAGTTCATACTCATCATACAGCTTCTGACGCCATTTTACATCCGTCATCACACGCTGCACTTCATCCGACCGTCCATCCAAAAACAAACGATTGATCACTCCCACCGGTATATACAAATTATACCACATCATCAAAACATAAAAACCCCATAAAACGTATTTTTACAAACTCTACAGGAACTTAAAATGGAAAACGCTCCAGAATACGAAGCTTTCAGAATGTCCATACAGACAAGAATCCTATAAGATATAATAACCATACCACATATCAATAAACAAATCACTCAAAACTGTTCCAAAAATTCTCCCATAATCTGACACCGCCACCATCTGAAAACTCCCGGACAGCCAAACATCCGGGAGTTTTTCTTATATCACTTATAATCTTCAGAAATTATTTCTCCTGCACATTGATGATAACCTTCATGGTTGTCTCACGGTTCTCATCAATATACTGATAAGCCTTCAGATAATCTTTGAACTTAAATGTCTTTGAGATCAGCGGCTTTAAATGAACCTTTCCCGCATTTACAAGATCGATGGCATCTACATAATCATCATGGCGATACATCATAGTACTCTTGATATCCAGCTCGTGGTCATTGGCAACAGCAAGGTCAACGGTTGCCATATCCGCAAATACCGCTACCAGTACGATCACGCTGCCTTTTCTCGCATACTGGATGGCCTGTCCCATGGTGATGTTATTTCCGGCACAGTCATAGATCACATCTGCCTTATCCGGACCAAACGCCTCTACCAGTGCCTCTCCGAAATTTTTCTCCTTTGTGTTTACACAGATATCAATGCCGCACTCTTTTGCTTTTGCAAGACGAAGGTCACTGACATCCGTGATCATAACCCTGGCTGCCCCCATTCCTTTGGCTGTCTGCGCGACAAGATTTCCGATGGGACCTGCACCGATCACTGTGATGTTCATCCCTTTTACATCGCCCATCTGCTTCACGGCATGGACTGCAACTGCCAGCGGCTCGATCATTGCACCTTCCTCGTAAGACATCTCCTCCGGGATCGGTGTTACCTTAGATGCATCTACTGCAAAGAATTCAGAAGCTGTTCCTGTTGTCTGGAAGCCCATAACCTTCAGTTCCTCGCAGAGATTATATTTTCCATGACGGCACGGATAGCAATGTCCGCAGTATACCTGAGGCTCAATGGTTACTTTCTGGCCAACCTTAAAGCCTGTCACATTCTTTCCAAGTCCCGTGATCTCACCGGATACTTCGTGTCCCTGCGTTACCGGATATTTTGTAAAAGGATGCTTGCCGTGATATACGTGGATATCTGATCCGCAGATACCAATGTTCATGATCTTAACCAGAACCTGGTCATCTCCCACTTCCGGAACTGGAACCTCTCTGAAAATAATCTCTCCTGGATTTGTCATTACCTGCTGAAGCATCTTATTCTCCTCCTTTAATTTCTTTCTATTGTATATCATCTTTTATTAATTATTTTATTAAAGTAATTACATTATTATTCTTTTCTCCTGATCTGTCAAGATAGTTTTCTATGATTCTGCTTATTGAACAAGTTTGCAGCTTTGTTTTTATGCACATTCCATAATTATCGGTAAACGGAATAGTCAAGCGAATATTCGCAATACGCTTCGCTACTTGCTCATGACCGAATAACTCCTTCGCGGTTTATCGGTTAAAAAACAAAGCCTGCGGATTCAGCATTTCTGTAATCATATGCTGAATCCACAGGCTCCTTATACGCTTTAATAAATAGTTTTATAGAAGTATGATATTCCTTTCCGGCAGGTTTGTAAAGGCTTTTATCAATACCAGCGTGTCATCGGCAGATCATTATTCACACCCTTGGTCATAAGAATCTGGTGAAGATCGATAATTCCGTTGTGGAAGGTTGCCGCACATGCTGACAGGTACAGATCCCACATACGCAGGAACTCTTCGTCAAACATAGTCTTTTCTTTTTCAATATTGTCCCGGAAATTCTTTTCCCAGTGAAGCAATGTCTTATTGTAATGCAGACGGAGATTTTCGATATCCAGGGTATGGAAATTGTCCTCTGCCATATGGTTCAGGATCTCACGTAAGCTCGGAACAGTTCCGCCCGGGAAAATATATTTCTTGACCCACGGGTCACCCGGATGCTCCTTCAGAGCACTGATAAAGTGAAGCAGGAACAGTCCGCCCGGCTTCAGAACCTTTTCCACACAATCAAGAAACAGCTGATAATTATCACGTCCAACATGCTCCAGCATACCGACACTGACAACACGATCAAACTGATACTCCTTCTTCGGCAGATCACGGTAATCCATCAGCTCTACCGTAAGATAATCTTCCAGACCCTGATCCTTGATCCGTCTCTGAAATTCTGCATACTGTTCATGACTTAAGGTGATACCGGTACCATGAACCTTATATTTCTTAGCTGCCTCGATCAGCAGAAAGCCCCAGCCACAGCCGATATCCAGAAGACTCATACCCTCTTCCAGATGTAATTTCTTAAGGATATAATCAACTTTATTTACCTGTGCCTGATACAACGTATCATCCTCATGGATAAAATACCCACAGGAATAACTCATAGTCTCATCCAGCCAAAGTTTATAAAAATCATTTCCAATATCATAATGGCTGGTTACTTCCTTTTCCTGATTCTTCTTTGATGTTGAACTGAACATGATCTTTTTCAGAGCAGATTCATTGGTAGAAAATTTCCCCATCTGTCCCAGAAAATGGTCCAGCGCTTCATAAAGATTTCCCTCGATATCCAGATCCCCACGCATATACGCCTCACCCAGTGCAAGGGATGTGCTCTTCATCAGATCCGCCAGAGGAATCGCTTTCTTAAAATTCACCGTAAATGTAGGTTCACCCTCTCCGATGTGATACTCGGAATTCTTGAACTTTACCAGAAATGGATAATCTGTAAAGCGTTCAAGGAACTGTACCATTGCTTTCTCTTCCGTCTTCTCCTGTAATGTCTCAAACATAATAGTCTACCTCCTTTAACACAGCACTATGATACACCCGGAGGAAGGCTTTATGTCAAGGGAGATATACAACAAAATTTTATCAATAAAATGGCGATATTTGGTAAAACTCTTACTTATACTTATTCAAATTAACTAGATGTTTACAATCCATTTTTAAACAAGCTGCCGAAAACACTGATATTATCAAAACGCACTCGTTAATTATATATCATTTTTCAATAATTATCTTTGTATTTTACGCATTTTTTATTGCTTTATATACAATTCAGACTTATAATAAAAGATACAAAAAAAGAGCGAAAACCATATAAAAATCCAACACTGGAGGGAACCTTATGAACGAAGAACTTTTTAATGAAGCATCAAAATCCAACATCCTGTCAAAACAGCTGGTCGATCAACTTCAGGAAAGCATGACCTACAGCAGCATCTCCTTCATCAATTGGACCATCGAAGTCCTCAAGCTCCTGAAAGCCCGCATCGAACGCGGCGACAAGATCAAAGATGAGACCACCGGCGTGATCTACGATCTCTACACCTTCCGCCAATTTGTAGAAACCAACTTCTCCACCTACATCACCGGCCAGGTCTTCAACACCTCCATCCGGTCCCAGAAAATCTACTTCACCCTGGAAGCCTGCCCAGGCGGCTACAACCTCCTCATGGCAGACTCCGGCAACGAAAAAACCTACCGCTGGATCTCCAGCTTAAGCAAACGCTTCTCCCTGGTAGAAATGATCGCCACCGGAATCGTCTACGTCAAAGACAACCGTACCGACACCTACCAGCCATTTATCTCCGAAAACGGCAAATACTGCAAATACAACAAAGACCTAGGAAAACTCACAGAGCTCTGACCAAAACGGGGAATCCACAACCGCAGATTCCCCGTTTTTCTCATCCATCCAGCGCAGCGCCAATGACCCATTCCCCTCTTCAAGCCACAGGGAATCTCAGCCTTTCCTCCCAGCCATCCAGCGCAGCGCCGATGGCTCATCCAACTCCCGTCATACCACCCCACTAGCAACACTCCCCACGAGATTTAACACGTCTCACGGCCAACGCACAGCCAGTGAGGGGCTTCTTTCCAGACTGACTCTGCAGGAGGGGAGCTGCTTCTTAGGTGGCGGAAATCTGCGTTGCTTCAAAAAATCTCGCTGTTTGAGCGGCTTCAGACGCGAGTTCGAGATTTTTTGAAGCGCTTTTAGCAGAATTCCGGCACCTTAGAAGCCAGCCCCCGACGAAGCCCCAGCCTGGAAAGAAGCCCCTCACTGGCGTCCCCTTCCGCCATATAACTACCTCCGTTTAAATCTCCCCAAGAAATCCAAACACCTCCTCATCCTCAAGAAAATGCATCAGCATATAAGCACACATGATCGCAACCCTCTCCTCCTTCAGGATCCTCCTGACCTCATCCCGGTCCGCGATCACAACCTCGATCTCCTCACTATCCTCCTGCGCAGCCTTACTAACCTCACCACTGGCATACCCATAAACCGTAGCACAGGATTCATCCGTCATCCCGATCGTCGTAAAATAAGGCTTCTCAAAAGCCTCCGCAACCTTGATCGGCTCCAGCTTCAACCCGGTCTCCTCAAACATCTCCCGCACAGCACCCTCATGGAAATCCTCCCCAGGCTCCACAAGCCCCGCCGGAAACTCATAAATATACCCGCCGATCGTATACCGATACTGACGGATCAGCACAACCTTATCCCGCTTCTCTCCATAAACACTGTAAATGATCACCCCATCCGGATGATTCTCCCCTGTAGAAAGCTTCATATCCTCCACACTCTTCGCCCTGGAGGCCACAAAATAAGAAACCGGCGTATCATGTACACTGGTCGCATCCACTCCATAAAGATTCACGAACTTATTATCTGTAAGTTTTTTCACACTATTGATCTTACCCATCTGAAAAACTCCTTCCCGAAAATTTTTTCTAAAAACATTTTATCCCATCCAAAACCAAAGGTCAATTTTTTATACTTACACTCCCTTCACAATAGTGCTATAATAAATACCCTGCTATAAAATTTAAATTTACTTATTACATTACCAAACAGCTACTGTAGACAAGAAAGAAGGAAAAAACATTGAAAAACCAGACCAATGCTGCCCAGGCCGAAAACCCTCTGGGAACCGCCCCTGTAGGCAGCCTGATCGCCAAATTCGCCATTCCCGCCATCATCAGCATGCTGGTCAGCGCTCTGTACAATATCGTTGACCAGATCTTTATCGGCCAGGGCGTAGGAATGCTTGGAAACGCCGCCACAAACATCGCATTTCCCGTAACCATTATCTCTACTGCTGCTGCATTGCTCCTGGGAATCGGCAGCGCCTCCAATTACAACCTGGAAATGGGCGCAGGAAACGAAAAAAAAGCCAGCTCCATTGCAGGAACCGGACTCTCCGCGCTGATAATCTCCGGTACGATACTCTCTGTCATCGTCCTTCTGTTCCTGAAGCCACTGCTTCATTTTTTCGGCGGAACACCGGACGTCATGCCCTATGCCATTGATTACATGGGGATCACCGCCATTGGACTTCCCTTTTATGTTTTAAGCACAGGCGGCAACCACCTGATCCGAGCAGACAGGAGTCCTACCTATTCCATGACCTGCATCCTGGCCGGTGCCGCCATCAACACCATCCTGGACCCGCTTTTCATCTTTGGATTCGGCTGGGGCATCAAAGGTGCAGCCTGGGCAACCGTGATCGGCCAGATCGTATCCGGACTTCTGATCATCTTTTATTTTTCCAGACTCCGAAAAATGTACCTGGACCACTCCATGCTGATTCCTAAGGCACGCAATCTGTCTGCCATTTTTTCTCTGGGAATGGCATCCTGTATCAATCAGGTTGCCATTGCTGCAGTGCAGATCGTCATGAACAATACACTTCGCCATTACGGAGCACTCTCCGCTTACGGAAGTGATATTCCAATCGCCTGTGCAGGGATCATTTCCAAAGTCAATCAGGTATTTATGGCCATCTGCATCGGAATCTCCCAGGGCTCCCAGCCCATCTGGGGATTTAACTACGGCGCCGAAAAATACAGCCGTGTACGCCAGACATACCGCTATTCCGTAACCTTATGTACTGTGATCGCAACCATATTTTTTATCTGCTTCCAGTTCTTCCCGCATCAGATCGTAGGCATCTTCGGAAACGGCAGCGACCTGTACTTTCATTTTGCAGAAAAATATCTCCGCATCTTCATGCTGATGACCTTTGCCAACGGGATCCAGCCTATGTCTGCCGGCTTTTTTACTTCCATTGGAAAAGCCAGGCTTGGTGTGATCATGTCTCTTACAAGGCAGGTACTCTTCCTGCTGCCGCTGATCGTCATCTTCCCAGTCTTCTTCGGAATCGATGGCGTCATGTACGCAGGACCAATTGCAGATACCTCCGCATTTGTGCTGGCCGTTGTTTTTGCCAGACGTGAGCTTGGAGTCATGAAAGCTGCTGAACAAAACGCCTGACATAAAAAATGCCATGTAATCTACTGCCCATCGGCAATATATTACATGGCATTTCTCACATTCTCAGATATTTATCTGAAACCACCATTTTCTGATCTTTCCATCATCCTCCGGCAGCTGCTTATGATCAGTCACCCTTCAGTACAACACGGATCTTCTTATAAATTACAAATACGATCAGAGATGTCAGTGCATATTTAAAGATATTAAACGGAGCAATGATCAGCAATGCAAAGGTAAGCAGTCCGTTTACGGAGCTGTGTACTGCGCTTCCCATCTGGATAAAGGTCTCGATTGGCATTCCAAAAGCCTTACCGTAAGCCGGAAGCAGTACAAAGGCATTGACAAAGCATGCAAGGATCGCCGTCAGAACTGTTCCTGCTGCCATACCTGCAACTGCATGTACTCTGCTCTTTTTGTGACGGAAACGATAGATCAGGCCGGCCGGTACCACATAGGCACATCCAAACAGGAAGTTGGCAACATCACCAACACCGGCAGTCATGGTTCCCTTAGTCACAAGATGTACGAGAATCTTCACAAGCTCGATCAGGATACCTGCTACAGGTCCCATAGCGAAGGTTCCTACCATAACCGGTACCTCGGAAAAATCAAGCTGATAAAAAGACGGTGCAAGAAACGGGATCGGAAACTCAAGATTCATCAATACTCCTGCCACAGCACCAAGCATAGCTACCTGCGCGATAGTTCTTGTTCTGCTTCTTTCCACGGCATTTCCTCTCTGTAATATCTGTTCACTCATAACTCTCTCTCCTTCTTCAGAAATATTCAAAGAAAATTTCTACAAGAAATCTTTATGCGAAAAAATTCCTTCACATAAAAAGCCCCGGGAGCTTCTTCCCGGGGCGCTGAGCACGTTCTTCAAATACTGCGCGTTCTTCTCTCATCCAGACTTTACTGTCGGTTCCGGAATTTCACCAGATCAGCCGCCGAAGCGGGTCGCGGACTATACCGCCGGTAGGGAATCACACCCTGCCCCGAAGAAATTTTCTTTTTTACGAGTTCATTATAACGCGCTCTTTTTATAATTACAAGGCTTAATTCTGTCCCGGAAGTATTGTTCTCCATTTATATGGGTCTGAGATCCGCTCATTTATGATCAAACCCGGATTTTCTTTACCGTACTCCAGCTACTGTAAAGAATCTTTTTTCCGACTCTTTTATATGACCGGATGCGGACATAATAGGTCTTTTTGTTTTTCAGTCCTGATATCTTATATCTGGTCGCAGACTGTTTTCCAACTGTGACCGTTTTTCTTTCTTTTGTAAATCTGCTGTCTGCTGCATACTGGATCTGATAGCCGGTTGCCTGTATATTTTTCTTCCAGCTTGCGATAAAGGATCTGTTTGCTTTTTTCAGTCCTGTCAGCAGAGTTTTTGGAGGCAGGATCTTAAAGGTAATCGTTTTGTTGATACGACTGTATTTTCCAGTCCCTCTGACCTGCACAGTTCCAATTCCGGAGTTTTTATTATTTTTGTAATACAGCTTATAAGCACTCGCACCGATCTTCTTTCCATTTACAGTTACGGTTACTGATGGCCGGATGGTTTTTCCCGTATAAGTGTAAGAGGTTCTGTTTAGCTTAACATTGCTGACAAACTTTTCTGTCTTTTTTATGATCTTGAAATGAATGGTTGCAGTACCTTTATAATAACCGGTACCATAAATGGTTACCGTTGCCACACCCGGATACTGATTATCCTCGTAATACATATAATAATCTTCGCCGGCTTTCAATCCGGGTATCACGATGTCCGGTGTGATCTCATTTCCTGTATATGTCTGATCAGCTATTGGATCCGCAGCCGGTAGTTTTCCGTAAATAGTAAAATATAATGTTTCCGATCCTTTATAATTGCCGATTCCCGTGAGCTCTGCACGAGCTTCACCAGGCTTTTCATTATTAACATAGGTTACCGTATAATCTTTCCCCCGTACCAGTCCGTCAATTACCACTTCCGGTTCCACTTTTTTTCCTTTAAAGGTGGTTTCCAGGTAGGTTTCATTATTTTCCGCAAAATAGCACACATGCATTCCATTTTCATCTGGCGTAATCTTGAAACTCCGCTCTACTGTACCGCAGAAAATATCTTTTCCCGTGATCTTTATAGTCGCAGTTCCTGCATTGATGTTATTTTCATAAGTTACTTCATAATCGGAGCCCTGCTCAAGTTCCGGTGCGGATTCACTGGATTCTATTTCGGGTTCATGGCTTTTTCCATTATATTCATATTCTGGAGTGATCTGTTCAAACCATTCATTCTGAAGCGGTATCCGGTTGTCTGCTGACAGCTCCACAAACGTGCGGCCATGGTCCTCTGCGTATTTCTGAAGTGTGGAATCCTTTTTTCCCGCGATCAGTGCTGAATCCCTGAACGCATCATCCGCCCAGACAGTATCTGTGCTCAGTACTCTTATCCTGCACCCGGAAGACAGACAAAGTCCATTTTTCCCAACTGATTTTACAGATGCGGGAATTATAATATCACGGATCCCTGAACTGCTCTGGAATGCATATTCACCGATTTCTTCCAAGCCTTCGTTTAGGACAGCTTTCGTAAGCGACGAACAGTTTCCGAATGCACCTTCTCCAAGGCTTCTGACACTTCCCGGGACTGTTATGGAAGAAACATTTACACAGTAATAAAAAGCATAGTCTCCTACGCTTACAGTTCCATCCGGGATCTGGTAATCTCCGGAACGTCCGGACGGAAACACGATCAGTTTTGTGCCATCCTTGCTGAATACCACTCCGTCTTTTTCAGAAAAATACGGATTTTCCGGATCTACTTTAATTTCTGTCAGACTGGACTCAGACAAGCCCTCCACAAAAGCAGCCAGCCCTATAGATGACACATTTGGGGGAATCGTAACAGATTTCAATTTCTCACAGTTGTAAAAAGCATTCTTTTCAATGGTTGTAAGCGAATCCGGCAAAGTAACAGACTCTATATCAGAAGCCTGGGTGCAATACTGGAAGGTACTGTTTCCAAGAACCGTTACTTTTCTTCCGTCAATAGTATCCGGAACTACGATATTTGTATCTGTCCCTTCATACTGATACAGCCTGAGTGTTCCATCATTCAGGATCTCATAAGAATAGTCATAGTCCATTTTGGACAATTCATAATGTCTGGGGGCATTTCCCGTATATCCGCAGTCAACCAGATATCTTTCGCCGTCAATGATGACTACGGAGTTCCTGTGACCGCTTCCTGCCCCCGGATCATTTGCCGCATACCTTGCATACACGGTCAGTCCCAGTTTTTCGCACATATAGTTCACTGCACTGGTATTGGCCCAGCAGTCTCCGCCGCCATCCAGCATCAGGCCTGTATAACCGGAATGATACTGACTGTAATTAAAGTTGTTGGCAAGCCATCTGGCGATCGTCTCAACCTTTTTATAATCGGACATTTCCGCAGTAATATTTTCTTTGAGGAATGTATCCATTTTTTGTTCTGCGTAATACTCCGCATAATCTTTAAGTATGAATTTATAATAAACGGTACTGTTTCCATCCTGTACAGAGATCAGGGTCTCTCCAAACATGTATTCCCACTGGCTCTTTACGTCATTTCCGTTTTGGTCTACATAGGTTACATACTGCATTTTAGGAGTAACAAGACCAGTTTCGCTGACTTTCGCAGTATAACCGGAAACAACCGTATATACCGGATTTTTGCCGGATGTCTGGATCTGATAAGATGTCTGCATGGTATCCGGCATGGAGATCACACTGCTGTAGGTATCATTCATCGCATACAGATATATTTCTGTGCTCTCTACATCTGTTTCTTTTTCGGAAGTGCCTGCTGCCGGAATATCATCTGTGAATATATCTTCCTGCTGCTCCTGGTTTTCTCCGTCACCAAAAATTTCTTCCGGTGCCGCAGCCTCCTCTGTTCCTTCTGCTTTTCTGATGAACGCCGAAGGTTCTTCCAGAGTTGATTCTCCTTCAGAATCCTGTTGTATTTCCTCACTCTCTGAGCTTTCAGCTTCATCCGTTTCCGTTCCGATATCTGATCCCGGAAACTCTTCTTCTGTAATCTGATCTGTGCTCACGGCAGTATTTTCTTCCGTGATCTGATCTGTGTTTACGGTATTTTCTGATTCCTCAGAATTCCCATCATCTGTAAAAGTATCAATGGCGTCTGTCATATCCGTCTGTGCGTCTGTAAAATCTTCGGCCGCCACCGGTCCGCATGGAACAACAGACATACATAATGACAGACCAAATGCTATCAATTTTTTCGGAAATTTCATTTCGTACCTTTCCTTCCTTTTTATGTAAACCGTTTATATGTAAGTTCTGTTTTTATTATAACGCGGCCCTGTCTTTTCGCAAGCTGCAATAATGTCCCCTACTCTGCAAAAAAACCGCTGTGATCTTCATTTTAGATCACAGCGGTTTATGTTTTATTATCGGAACATCAGACTTTCCACAATTTCAGCATTACTGTTCTTTCCATATCCGCATTCAATCAACCAGTTTTCTGGCTAGATACTGCCAACACCACGTTCTACTGTGATGCTGCATGCTCATATGCATTCTGTATTCTTACAGAATATCGATATGCTCTCCTGCAAGTGCCTTGTTCATGCTTCGTACTGCGCAGAATTTACCACACATGGAGCAGGTATCATCATGCTCCGGTTTGCGCTCGTTCCAGATACGTTTTGCTGTTTCCGGATCCATGGCGCATTCCCACTGTGCCTCCCAGTCAAGCTTTCTTCTGGCATCTGCCATCTTGTCATCGATCTCACGGGCACCGCGGACACCTTTGGCAATGTCTGCTGCATGAGCTGCGATCTTAGATGCCATGATTCCCTGTTTTACGTCCTCAAGATTCGGAAGTGCAAGGTGCTCTGCCGGTGTTACATAGCAGAGGAATGCTGCTCCGGACATAGCAGCTACTGCTCCGCCGATCGCGGATGTGATGTGGTCATATCCCGGTGCAACGTCAGTTACGATAGGTCCTAATACATAGAACGGTGCACCCTGACAGATGGACTGCTGTACTTTCATATTTGCCTCAACCTGATCAAGCGGCACATGTCCCGGTCCCTCAACCATAACCTGAACGTCCTTTTCCCATGCACGTTTGGTCAGCTCGCCAAGACGTACAAGCTCCTCGATCTGGCATACGTCTGTTGCGTCAGCCAGACATCCAGGACGGCAGGCATCACCAAGAGAGATGGTCACATCATACTCGCGGCAGATATCCAGAATCTCGTCGTAGTATTCATAGAACGGATTCTCCTCACCGGTCATGCACATCCATGCAAATACAAGAGATCCTCCTCTGGAAACGATATTCATTTTTCTCTTGTGATTACGGATCTGATCGATGGTCTTTCTTGTGATTCCACAGTGAAGAGTTACAAAGTCAACACCATCCTGTGCATGGAGTCTGACTACATCGATAAAATCTTTAGCTGTCAGCGTATCAAGATCTCTCTGATAGTGGATAACGGAATCATAAACCGGAACGGTTCCGATCATTGCCGGACACTCGGATGTCAGCTTGCGTCGGAACGGAATGGTATTTCCGTGGGAAGAAAGATCCATGATAGCATGGGCGCCCATGTTTACAGCTTCCATTACTTTCTGCATCTCTACATCGTAGTCCTTGCAGTCTCTGGATACACCAAGGTTTACATTGATCTTGGTGCGGAGCATGGAACCTACGCCCTCCGGATCGATACATTTGTGATTTTTATTTGCACAGATCGCCACCTTACCGGAGGCTACCAGCGGAAGCAGTTCCTCTGTTGTCATGCGTTCCTTCTTAGCTACGATCTCAAGCTCAGGTGTGATGATGCCTTTACGGGCTGCCTCCATCTGTGTACTGTAATTTCTCATGTAAAAAAAATCTCCTTCCATAAATTCTTTGTGTTTATACAACAAAAAACCGGCTGCTGCAACGCATACGCATCACGGCAACCGGCTCTTAATCTTACGTACTTAATGAAAATCTTCTGTACTTCTGATCTCTTCTGTACTCTCTAATCTTCTGTGTCTTTAAGAATCCTTCGTGCATATGTCCCTACGTTGGCATTATCCAAATCAGGTTATGGGTCAAGACATTTACAGTCTACTCTCAGCTCGCTTCAGCGGGCCCCCCGGTTTTCATATGTTGGGGACGTTTGTTCGTCCATGTGGTTATTATAGTATACCGGCTAAAATTTGTAAACCACAATTCTGCATTTTATGACTTTTTCTTTCGACATAATCTGTCATTTTATCTCTCAAACTCCCCGGGATCTTTCTTTACAGACATTCTTCCACAGCTTTGCTGTTCCCCGTCAGGAGGACATCCGCAATCCGCATTCACTACTTATTGCTTTTCGCAATTACAGCAGTCGATTTCCCTGATCCGGTCAAGCTCTGCAAGGTTTTCTGCACCTGCACGGCGGATCCCCGCAAAAATGGAACCCGCAATATTGTGCCATACACTGAAGATCGCGCCCGGAAGTGTTGCAAGCGGATTGGCTGCAAAATTAGCTGCTGCCAGTGAGACAGCAAGGCCACTGTTCTGCATGCCTACCTCTATAGCTATAGCTGTTGTTCTGGAATACTCCACATGGAAGATTTTTGCAGCCAGAAATCCCAGCATCATACCACAGAAATTGTGGATCGCCACTACTCCAAGCACCAGAACTCCACAGCTTACGATCTTCTCTGCATTTACAGCCACAATTCCTCCGATGATCATAACAATAGCTACAACCGACACCAGCGGCATAACATCGGATACCTTATCCACATGCTCTCCCGCAAGACTCCGAAGAAAAACTCCCAGGAGAACCGGGATCAGAATTACCTTTACCACAGAGATCACCATAGCCCAGAAGGATACTTCCACCCAGGTTCCTGCCAGAACATATACAAGAAACGGTGTCATCAACGGTGCTGCCAGTGTGGAAACTATAGTCATTCCCACAGAAAGCGCCACATCACCTCCTGCGATATAGGTGATCACATTGCTGGCTGTTCCGCCCGGACAGCATCCCACCAGGATCACTCCCAGTGCCAGATCTGCCGGAAGGTTCATCACTTTACACAGAAGCCAGGCGATCACCGGCATAATGGTATACTGAGCCACTGCACCGATCACCACTTCTTTGGGTCTGGAAAAAATTGCCCGGAAGTCATCCAGTTTTATGGTCAGACCCATACCAAACATGATCACTCCCAGAAATACAGACGTATAGTTCGTCATCCAAGAAAATCCGTCACGCCAGAAAAAAGCCAGGCAGGAAAAAGCAATGATAATGATCCCGATATATCTGGATGCAAGGCTGCTGATAATTCCGATTTTCTTTAAAACTTTTCCCATACATTATACCTCGTAGCTGAAGTTGTCGATCAGTCTTGTTTTTCCGATGTAAACAGCCATTGCTACAAGAACGCTGCGGTCAGCTTTTTCCACCGGCTGCATGGTAAGTGCATCTACCATGGATACATAATCAATCTTTGCCAGAGGCTCTGCTTCGATCACTGCTCGCATTTTTCCGAGAAGCTCTTCTGCCGGGATTCCTGCGTGAATGGCTTCCTGTCCGGCTTTTACTGCCTTTGACAGGCAAAGAGCTGCTTTTCTCTCTTCAGGGCTTAAGTATGTATTTCTGGAGGATTTTGCAAGTCCGTCCTCCTCACGGATGATCGGACAGCCTACGATCTCAATATCGAAGTTCAGATCACTCACCATCTTGCGGATGATGGCCAGCTGCTGTGCGTCTTTCTGTCCGAAATATGCTCTGTCCGGTGCCACAATATGGAACAGTTTGGTCACAACGGTACACACACCTTTGAAATGGATCGGACGTGTTTTTCCGCAAAGTGTCTCTGACAGAGTATCTATACTTACAAATGCGTGGGGATCATGATACATCTCGGAAGGCTCCGGGCAGAAGATCAGGTCTGCTCCCAGGCTTTCGCAGAGTTTGCTGTCACGCTCAAAGTCTCTCGGGTAGGCTTCCAGGTCCTCGGTAGGACCGAACTGTGTAGGATTGACGAAATCGGATACCACTACGATATCATTCTGCTCTCTGCATTTTTTGATCAGGCTTGCGTGTCCCTCATGGAGAAATCCCATGGTTGGCACAAGGCCTACTGTTTTTCCTTCTTTTTTCCACGCTTTGATCTGTTTTCTTGTTTCTTCTACTGTTTTTGTTACCTGCATTGTGCTCTCCTCTTTTCCGGTTCCGGAACCGGTTTTCTTAATAGATTTGAGATAGCCTCTTTTCTGAATTCACCTTCGTCTTATTATCTTCCTGATCTGCGTCAGGCCATATCCTTCAGCAGTCCGTGTTTCTCATAATTGGTCACTCTGCTGATCCTGTTCTCTTCATCTACAAATACAACTGCAGGCTTGTGAGTACGGGCTTCTTCCTGCTCGTACTGTGCGTAAGCCATAATGATGATCTTGTCACCGGTGCTTACACATCTTGCTGCTGCTCCGTTCAGGCAGATCATACCGCTTCCGCGTTCTCCGCAAATGGTGTATGTCTCGAAACGGCTGCCGTTGTTCACATCTACGATCTGAACCTTCTCATATTCCAGTATCCCGGCAGCTTCCAGCAGTTCCTCATCCACAGTGATACTTCCTACATAATCCAGTTCCGCCTGGACAACGGTTGCTCTGTGGATCTTTCCTTTTAACATCTCTATTGTCATCTTATATAAGTCCTTTCCTGCAGGGAATAATTTTCAAGTGGATAAAAGCATCCGCTTCTGTATTTAATAAAAAAGCGTCTCGGGGTACACTTCGACCCTGAAACGCTTCTGATTGATTCCCTGTATATTGAGTCCTGTTTTTTATACACGAAAAGCATGCTCTTCAACAGTTGCTCAAAATTCCCATAACTGTTGTAACGCCTTCGTTATCATCGATACAGGCTCGTATCTTTTATAATTTTCATATATCCGTCCGTTCCCGATCCCGGGTTCCGGTGGCTATTTTTATATAAGATTCCAGTGATTTCAGCCAGAGTATAGTTTTGAGTCCAAATACTATCTCTGTGGGGTATTATTGCACCCCGACACTGGTTTGTCAATAATTTTCATACTCTCTACTATCGTGAATGCCAGTAACAATCCCAAAACCCGTTACTTTCACCAAAAAAGCCCTCCCACACAGCAATTTCTCTGCCATGTGAAAGGGCTTTATCTTTCTTCCTTTATGCATATTATTTATGAATATGCACATCCAGCTGCTTATAAGGAATCTCAATTCCATAATAATCAAAATCTTCCTTGATCCTCTGGTTCAATCTCCATCTGGCTGCCCAGTAGCGGTCGGTATCTACCCAGACACGAAAGCCCATGATCACAGAGCTTTCTGCCAGCTCATCTACGAATACCACCATCTCTTCGTCTTCTCTTGTATCCGGATCTTCGGTGAGGATATCTTCCAGGATATCCTTGGCCTTCTGGATATCTGCATTATAAGAGATCCCCACTTTGATCTCCAGCCTTCGCTGATCCCTTGCTGTTACGTTGGTGATGGTCGCATTGGAAAGAGTACCGTTGGGGATCACGATGTGCTTGTTATCAATGGATAACAGCGTTGTATAACAAATCTCGACCTTGGCTACCGTTCCCTCGCTTCCGTCCTGTCCGTTAACGATGATGTAATCCCCTACCTGGAACGGCTTGAACAGAAGAAGCATCATACCTCCTGCCAAGTTGGCAAGTCCACCCTGGAGGGCAAGACCCATAGTAACACCTGCAGTTCCAAGAAGTGCTGCCAGAGATGATTCCTTTACTCCAAAGCTTGTGGATATATTAAAGATCAGGAGTATGTAAAGTATGATCTTGACCAGAGAGGACATAAACTGTGCCACTCCTGTATCCAGCCTGGATTTTGTCAGTGATTTCCTCACAAACTTTACGATCCATTTAATTACCGTGCTTCCTACCCAGAAAGCAACGATAGCCAGAACAACCTTGATTCCGAATTTTGTGATGTCCGGCAGGTAATTTTCAAACATCTGCCTGTACTGGCTTACCTGATTTCCGACCTCCTGCACGGTCTGTACAGTACTATCCAAATATGATTCCTCCTGTCTGATCGATCATTCGATATACATATGCGGATCGATCTATGTATTCCTGATGTAAACATTCCCTATAATCCGCATCTGGTAATATAATAATACAGCAGTGGTTTTTCCCTGTAAACCTGATTTCTCCGGTTCTATAAAGTATAGGGTATAAACCACTGCTGTATTTCTGTTATAGCTTTATTGTATATCTGTCCGGTAATCCGCCGCAGAATGCTGCTGAATATACTTGCCTGCTTCTCTTTACTCAGTTTTTCTCTTTATTTACTGATTCCCTTCATGGAAAGGCTGATCCGTTTTTTCTTCATATCAACACCAAGAACACGGACATCCACGATATCTCCCACACTGACTGCTTCCAGCGGATGTTTGATGAATTTCTCGCTCATCTCGGAAATATGGACCAGGCCATCCTGATGCACACCGATATCCACAAAAGCACCGAAGTCAATGACATTGCGGACAGTTCCCTTAAGAACCATGCCCTCTTTCAGATCCTTCATATCCAGGACATCGGTACGGAGGATCGGTTTCGGCATCTCGTCACGTGGATCTCTGGCAGGTTTTTCCAGTTCCTTTACGATATCACGTAAGGTTGGCTCTCCGATTTCCAGCTCCTTTGCCAGTTTTCCGTAATCGCGGATCTGCCTGGAAATACCGGTAAGCTTACGCTCTGCCACATCTTCCGGTGTGTAGCCCAGCTTTTCCAGGAGTTTTTTTGCTGCGTCATAGCTTTCCGGATGGACACTGGTTGCGTCCAGAGGATTTTTGCCTCCTGTGATCCGTGTGAAACCTGCACACTGCTCAAAGGCTTTCGGACCAAGCTTGGCAACCTTAAGAAGTTCTCTTCTTGTCTGGAAACGGCCGTTTTCCTCACGGTAGGCTACAATATTCTTTGCGATGGCCTTGCTGATTCCGGAAATATACTCCAGAAGGGATGCAGACGCAGTATTCAGATCCACTCCGACCTTGTTTACACAATCTTCCACAACGCCGTTAAGGGCTTCTCCCAGCTTTTTCTGGTTCATATCATGCTGATACTGACCGACACCGATGGATTTCGGATCGATCTTTACAAGCTCTGCAAGCGGATCCTGTACACGTCTTGCGATGGATGCGGCGCTTCTCTGTCCAACATCGAAATTCGGGAATTCTTCCGTGGCAAGCTTGCTTGCGGAATATACAGAAGCACCTGCCTCGTTGGTGATAACATACTGGACCTTTTCAGGGATTTCCTTAAGAAGCTCCACGATGATCTGCTCGGATTCTCTGGATGCCGTTCCGTTTCCTACAGAGATCAGTGTCACATGATATTTGCTGATAAGCTTTTTCAGGGTTTCCTTTGCGGCACGGATCTTGGTCTCATTGGTTGGTGCTGTGGGATAAATAACTGTGGTATCCAGAACCTTTCCGGTAGGATCTACCACTGCCAGCTTGCATCCGGTACGGAAGGCAGGGTCCCAGCCAAGAACTACCTGTCCTGCAATTGGAGGCTGCATGAGAAGCTGCTCCAGATTTTTGCCAAAGACATGGATGGCACCGTCCTCTGCTGCCTCTGTAAGGGCGCTTCGGATCTCACGCTCAATAGCCGGTCCGATGAGACGTTTATAGCTGTCCTCAATGGCTTCTTTCAGAACCGGTGTAGTGTATGGATTATCGCGGACGATCACCTGTTTTTCAAGATAACGGATGATCTCTTCCTCAGGTGCAAGGATCTTCACAGTAAGAAATTTCTCTTTCTCACCACGGTTCAGAGCAAGGACACGATGACCTGCAAGCTTTTTCACCGGCTCCTCAAAGTCATAATACATCTCGTATACAGACTGCTCCTTCTCATCTCTTGCGGTGGAACATATAGTTCCCTTATCCATTGTTCTCTTACGGATACTGATACGATAATCTGCTTCATCAGAAATATGTTCTGCAATGATATCTCTGGCACCGCTGATGGCCTCTTCCACAGTTTTGACTTCTTTTTCCTCAGAAAGAAATGCTTTTGCCTCTTCTTCAAGAGGTTTCTTCGTCATCTGGAGAAGGATGATGTCGGCCAGAGGTCCCAGACCTTTTTCCCTGGCGATGATGGCACGTGTACGGCGCTTCGGGCGGTACGGACGGTAAAGATCCTCTACCACAACGAGTGTCTGCGCTGCCTCGATCTGTTTCTTCAGCTCCGGAGTCAGCTTGCCCTGCTCCTCGATGCTGCCCAGAACCTGAGCCTTTTTATCCTCAAGATTTCTTAAATAAGTAAGTCTCTCATTAAGATTACGAAGCTGTTCGTCGTTCAGTGTACCGGTTGCTTCCTTACGGTATCTGGAAATAAAAGGAATGGTGCAGCCTTCATCGATCAGCTTAACCGCTGCCTCGACCTGCCATTTCTCAACGTTCAATTCTCTGGTAATTACCTGAATAATATCCATTTTTATCTTTCTCCCGTTGTTTCAAATTTGCCTGAGGCTGCTTTTTCCTTTTTACACAGCTTCTGACATTTATCAAAGATCAATCTGTGCGATCACGTCCTTCAGAGCATTGGCGCTTGCGTGAAGCTTCTCTGTCTCCTCCTCGGTCAGCGGAACACGAACGATACGTTTTACACCTTCCGGTCCGATAGAAGCCATGGTACTAAGACATACGTCTTCAACACCGTACTCTCCGTGAAGCATGGTTGATACACTGACTATTGTATCAGATGCTGCAAGAAGAAGCGAGCAAAGTCTGCAAACAGATACGGCTACCGCATAAAATGTAGCACCCTTCTTGGCGATCACAGTTGATCCTGAAGTATGAACATACTCCAGAACCTCTTCTCTGTCAAGTGGCTGCAGATCTTTCTGATCCTCATGAACGATCTTGTCAAACTCATCAAGGGTCGCACCTGCAACAAAGGCTCTGGACCACGGTACAAAGGAAGTATCTCCATGCTCTCCGAATACATAGGCGTGGATGTTTTTCTCAGATACACCGTAGTGCTGAGAAAGTCTGCAGCGGAGACGGGCCGTATCCAGGGCGGTTCCGGAACCAAGGATCTGATTTTCCGGCAGTCCGGAAAGCTTTGCAAATGCATAAGTCATAATATCACATGGATTACTTACGATAATATAAAGCGCTTTGGGAGCCACCTTTACGATCTCCGGAGTAATACTCTTCATAATGTTGACGTTGGTCTGTGTCAGCTCGATGCGAGTCTGTCCCGGTTTTCTGGCAATACCGGAAGTGATGATCACAATGTCAGAATCTGCAGCATCCGGGTAATCTCCTGCCACGATGGAGATCGGCTCACGGAAACTGGTTCCCTGCTCAATATCCATAACCTCACCTTCAGCCTTATCTTTGTTAATATCGATCAGAACGATCTCTGATGCAATACTCCTCTGTGATAAGGTATAAGCGATAGTTGCTCCTACACTTCCTGCTCCGATGATCGTAATTTTACTGCTCATATTTGTTCTCCTTTCAGCATTGTTTGTCATTTTAATAACAACTTTAATTACACACATTCAAACATAACATAAAACATTGCCCTGTGCAATAAAAATTTTATTGTATTTCTCAGGTTAATCCCCGCTAATTTGCATTTCAAATTATTTAAACCGCTTATATTTTCTGATATTTTTCCTATTATTCTGTATACATTCCTGTTATTTTTTTATCGATTTATAGAAGCAATTTCAGAAACCTAGCAAAAAACCTCTGAACTTCAAAAAAATCAAGAAGTCCAGAGGTTTCTTTCACCTCTTATTATTGGCTTAGATTCAGATGTTTATAGCTGCTCCAACGTTCACCCGGTTAATTCTTTGCCTGGGCAAGGGCCTTTTGTGCAGCGTCCAGGATCCCTTCGGAGGAATATGTGGCTCCGCTGACAGTATCGATCCCATCCGCCGACTGGTTTGCCATGATCTGAGAATAGATCGTGCTCCATGCAGGATCAAAAAATTCCGGTGTATCCTGATTTGTCTGCTCAATGGATGCGATCTGGCCTCCTGAGATCGTAATTGTCAGATATGTTTTTCCTCCATATCCAAAAGCCGAGCCTGTATACGTTCCATCTCTGTACATTCCCACCGGTTCCGGTGCTTCCGTTGGCTCCGGTGTTGCATCCGGCTCATCTGTCCCTGGTGTTGGAGTTACATTGGGTTTTTCAGGAACCGGCGTCACATCCGGGCCGTCCGGCTCCGGCGTCGGGGTTGCTGCCGGCGTCTCTGTTGGATTCGGTGTGGCTGTTGGTTTCGGCGTTGCCGTAGGTTTCGGTGTGGCTGTTGGCTTTGGTATCGGTTTCTTTGTAGGAGTTGGTGTGGGTTTCTTTCCATACTCCGGATTAACCGCTTCTTTGAGGGCTTTTTTTACAGCATCCAGAATCCCGTTGGAGGAATAGGTTGCTCCGCTGACTGCATCAATATCATCCACAGAATCTGTACCGATGATCTGTTCTTCCAGCACGCTCCATGCTTTTTCAAAAAACTGCTCTGTGTCCGTATTTTCCTGTTTCAGAGCTTCGATCACTCCATCCTTGATGGTCACAATTACTTTCACGTCTCCATTGAAGCCCTTTGCCGAAGCTGTATATTTACCATCCAGATATTTTTTGGGACTGTCCGGATCTTCCGGTTCCTTTGTAGGAGATGGTTTTTTGGATGGTTTTTTTGTAGGTGACGGAGCTGATGTCGGAGTTGGTAAAGCAGTTGCTGCAGGTGTAGGGGTGACCTGCTGGCTGTTTCCATCTGCCGCTGCCTGGGAGAGGGCATTCTGAACTGCCTGGATGATTCCGTTGGAGGAATAGGTTGCTCCACTTACTGCATCTACATTCGGTGTATTTCCGGCGATCATCCTGCTGATCACACCCTGAGCTGACGCAAAATACGACGCGGTTTCTCCAGATGCCTCCAGAATATCAATGGCTGCAATCTTTCCGTCGCTGACCGTCACCCTCACACGGATCGTCCCGCCAAATCCGGTTCCGCTTCCTTCATACGTACCGTCCTTATATCCATCTGCCGGAACGCTTGCTACTGGTGTCTGCGTGGTTCCCTGTCCTGCGGCGCCGGCATTGCTTTTTGCAGATTCGGAAACCGTTCTTGTACCTGAGCTTTTTTTCGCTGCTGTTTTTTTTGAACTTTTTTTAGATGAGCTTTTCTTTTTTGTTGTACTGTTTTTCTCAGCTGTGCTGTCAGAAACAGTATTTTCTTTTTCATACCCGAGATATTTTTCCAGCTCTGAAGCGGACATTACGGTCGTCTCTGCCTGCCCGACTGCTTCTGTCTCTCCATCAGAGCCCTTCGCCTTTATGCCTGAAAACACAAGCGCCGCAATCACAGCAGCTGCAGGGACCAGCTTGGTCCAGGGTATCTTCGGAGTATTTTTTTCCTCCTGCTTTTTATCTTTCAGATCTTTTTCCATGCTTCCTTACTCTCTCCTCTTTTCTTGCGGCCTCTGTCAGACATTGCTCTTCAGAAATCAGCAGACCTCTGCCGCAGACATTGCTCTATGTCTGCGGCAGAGGCTCCCGGATATCTGTGCTCGCATTCGGTTCAACAGTGAAATTATTTAACTGTTACCACAAATTTCTTTGTAATTCCGTTGCATTTCACTGTGATCGTTGCTTTACCTTTTTTGATTCCCTTTACAACACCCTTGCTGTTTACAGCTGCAACTTTTTTATTGCTGCTTGTATATGTAACCTTGCCTGCAGGTGTTGCTTTGGATCTGATGGTTGTTGTTTTACCTTTTTTGATCGTTGCAGAAGATTTTACAAGACTGAATGCAGGATTCTTGACAACTACTTTGCAAGTTGTCTTCAGGGCTCCTGCCTTTGCTGTAATCGTAACGGTTCCTGCTTTGATTCCTTTTACAACACCTGTTTTACTGTTTACGGTTGCAACCTTTGTGTTGCTGCTTGTGTATTTTACAGTTGCAGATGGTGTTGCAGTTGCTTTTACAGTTGCTGTTTTTCCTTTGTAGATCGTTACGGAAGCCTTTGCAAATTTAATTGTAGAAGCTTTTATTGTTACCTTGCAGGTTGCTGTGGCATTTCCGACCTTTGCTGTGATAACTGCTGTTCCGGCTTTTACGCCTTTAACAACACCCTTGCTGCTTACTGTTGCAACCTTTGTGTTGCCGGACTCAAATGTCACTGTTGCATCGCTGTCATTTGTTGTTGCCTTAAGAGTCGTTGTTTTTCCTGTATATACAGCTGCTGCTGTCTTATCAAGTGTAACTGTTACCTTCTGAAGCTCTTTCTCTGCTCCCTGAAGATGTTCAAGTGCTTCATTTACCTCAGCCTGACTTGCATCTGTTTTTGCAAGAATGTCTTCTGCTTCCTGAAGCTCACCGGCAAAGGACTTCCAGGTTGCAATTGTGTAATCTGCCTCTGCCAGAGCTTTTGCAGCTTCTACTTCCGTTTTAAGACTTGTAAAATCAGTCGGCTCCATTGTAGGATTTACGATATTCTCTGCAGTTGCCTGGAAGCTGTAGGTATAGTCATTATATCCAAGAGCATACACTGTCAGTTTCCAGTATCCTGTTCCGTCTGTTCCTCCCGGAAGCTTGCAGCGTGCAGATTTTGTAAGTCCAAGCTGGATTCCCATTGCTTTATGCATCCAGTTATCTGCGGCAAACTTGGTTCCATAAGAAGCGAGGCATTTTGTATATGTGGAATCATCTCCATAATAATCCCAGCGTACAGCCTGCATATTTGCACCAAGATCGCCATAATTTCCATTGAGATCCACACGGAGGAATTCGCCGTAGCTTCCGCTTGCTGCTTTTACACCCGGCTTGATCCCTGTTGCTGTTTTTAACGCCTGATCCTTGATACCGGAAGCTGTTCCGTCTGATTTTCTTGCTGTAAATGTAAAGCCGTCACCATTTTTCTCCGCATATTTCAGACCATTTGTCTGTGCATTTACGTCTGCCACAAGGCCTTTGTAATACTGGAGATTGTTTTCACTGTATCCTCCGGAGAGCACAGCTCCATCCTGTACAACATTATACTTTTTGCAGAAATCTGCAAAATCTGCGGTCTTAACTGCTACCGGGACATATTTCAGACCATATATCTCATAATGATCCATCGTATAGGTTTTTCCATCTTCTGTTGTTATACTGCCTCTGTTCCATTTTACCTTGGAACCGTCTGTAAGATAAAGTGTGCTTCCTTTATCCTCCCAGTAGGATACGTCGAATCTGGTTCCGTCTTCAGCAATGATCGTAGCTTCTGTCTGATAGCTTCCTCTGTGAAGTCCATGATTTGCAGTCGCTCTTGTTACTGTATCAAAAGCTCCTGTATCAAACTCACTATGTGAATCCTTCTCTTCTGAAGAGCTTGTATCTCCAGCTGCATATACGCCTTCTGCTGCCCAGTACTCACCCCAGGTAAGTCCTGCATATACGTACTGATACTCGCCTGTCAGCTGGTCAGAATCGGAAAATGCTTCCGCCACTTCATCGCCTTCTGTGAAATCCTCTTCCCCTGTAGAGAACGGGTCTGCTTCCTCTGCTGTCTCATACAGAGTCTCGACAGCTTCTGTATCTTCCTGCTGGATATCCTCTGTTTCGTCTGCAGCAGCTTCTGGTACTGCTACATCCTCTGCTGCTTCTTCTGTTATGTCTGCAGCATCCTCTATAGTTTCTTCTGCTACAGCTTCAGTATCCTCTGCCGTTTCCTCTGTGCTAAAATCCTCCGTATCTCCTGCCTCTGCCTCGGAAACCACGGCTGCATCAAGATCAGATGCCATTACAGCGGTCGGAAAGGTTGTTGCTGCCACTGCAAGACTTAAAATGCATGGAGCTGTTTTTTTCAATAGATTCCACTTCTGCATTGCTTATTCCTCCTAAAAATATGATATATTTATAGAACCCTTTCCAGGTTTACTATCGCAAGTACTGCGGATATGAGCATTCCCCTCTGCCAAACAGTCATAAACCGGATCGCCGGGAGATCAGCTTCACTCTGCAATATCCTCCACACTATAGGAATCCGCAAGCAGGCTGAACCGCTCCTTCATCCCCTCAGTGAGATACACATGATGGTCTTCATCCACAAAAAGTCCGTCTGCACCGTAAGCTTTCAACAGCTGTGTCCCTTTTTCCACCCCCAGCACAAAACATGCTGTGGAAAGCGCATCTGCCTCCAGACCTGAGTCACAGACTACCGTTACCCCGGTCACTCCGCTTTCTGCCGGATAGCCGGTAGACGGGTCCATAATGTGGTGATACCTTACACCATTTTCGATAAAATATTTCTCATAATCTCCGGATGTGGAAAGAAATTCTGTACCATTTAAGGCAACCACACCAAGATAGTCATCCTCATTTTCAGCTCTGGGATCTGTCACCGCCACATTCCAGGAAGAACCATCCGGCTTGCTTCCGTAGGTCATGACACTGCTTCCTCCCAGATTCATAAGTGCTGCTGTTACATCCTTCTTTGTTTCCAGTTCTTTAAGGATCAGGTCACAGCCAATACCCTTTCCCGCTGCTCCAAGATCCAGAGAACAGCCCTCCTCCATGTGGACCGTATTTACGTCAAGAAAAATCTTCTGATATCCGGAATCCTTCAGAACATTCTTAATTTCTGCTTCTTCCGGAATTTTCTGGTTTTCCCCTCCAATATCCCACAGGCGGATCAGCTTCCCGATGGTTGGGTCAAAGGCTCCGTCAGAATCCTCTGCGATCTTCAGAAGACGTTTCAGGTATCCGGAAAGCTCGTCGGAAATCTCCGTATCTTTTCCGCTGTCTGCATTCACCTTATAGATCTGGGACTTCTCATTGGTCCAGGAAAGAAGGTTCGTCTCCACATCTGTCAGCACAGCTGTCAGCTTACTGTTTATATCGTCACCTGTGGTATAGAGTGTTTCTGATACCACAGTATCCATTGCAAAATCTGTATCGGTATATGTCTGTACATCATTTTCCGAAGCAGCCATGCACAGCACAGGAAACAACACCGCAATTCCTGTAAATGTAACTGCTGCCAGAAAAGTTTTCTTTTTCAGAGCCTGATATCTCATAGATCATTTTTCCTCAATTGTTCCAATATGAATATTTTTTCTCGGGCAGGCTGCGGCACATGCGTGACAGCAAAGACATTCGCCGGATCTGCCTGTGTCGCCGTCGATATCCAGATGAGCCGGACATCTTTTTTTACAGAGACCACATTTCGGCGGACATTTCTCACGGTTTCTCCGAAACAGTGCACCCGGAAGGATTGGCATTAATGCAAAAACCGCTCCCATGGGACAGAGAAACTGGCAGAAAAACCTTTCCTGTGTACACATTCCCACAATGATCAGCACCAGGAACACAATTCCCACCAGATATTTGCTGTTCGGGAGCCGTCTTGCCGTGAGCATGGAAAAAACATCCCACGGGCTGGTTCCCGTAAGCTTTCCGTATACACCTGTAAGGCAGGAAAGCAGGATCAGTGCCAGTACGATATATTTGACTTTCTGAAGCCCGTGAACCATTTTTTCGGAAAGAGCCGGTTTCTTTTTTTTGTGAAAGCATTTCATCCGGATCCAGGAAAAGCCTTCATATACGGCATCTCCGAAAGATCCGAATGCACACGCATATCCGCAGAAATGTCTTCCGAAAAAACAGGTAAAGATCAGAAGCACTGCCGTTACAGTCAGAAAGGAATTCCACTCCACCGGCTGACCGGCCGCAATGGCAAGAAAGATCGATTTGATACCTGCAAAGGCTGTAGAAAACAGAGACGGGGCGGCAATAAAAAATGCCAGCTGTATTCCCGCACGCATCAGCCTTACCTCCCGCTGTCTTTTTTTCATGAGTTTTCCGCCTTTCCAAGTGCCGCATCCACTGCGTTCAGGATTCCTGTGGAGCTGAACGTTGCTCCGGATACGGTATCCACATCTGTACTCTGAGCACTCAGGATGGAATCGATCACACTCTCTGCCTGTGAAAGATATGCACTGTCCTCACCTGGGGCGCTGACTACGTTGATGGATGTGATCTCATCACCGGCAAGTGTCACTTCCACCTGAATGGTCCCGCCGTATCCCTCAGCTTCTCCTGTGTAGGTTCCATCTTTATATACATTATCGGAATCTGCGGTTGCTGTGTCCTCTGCGTCTGCATCGGATACATTGCCGTCTGAAGTGTCTGTTGTTTTGTCATCGCCTGCTGTATCTGCATCACTGCTGCCTGATCCTGCAGATGCTGCCTGATTCTGCATACGATTTACATAACTCGTCTCCAGCGCACTGAGAAGTTCATTCTGCTGCTCCTGAAGTGTATCTACCTTATCTGTCAGAGCCGCGATCTCTTTTTCATTTGCCTGGGCTTTCATGCTGCTGTTATAAAAAAGTACAGCCAGGATCACCAACAGTAAGGAGATCACTCTCATATAAAAATTCTGATTTTTCATCTCTTTTCTCCCTTGTATTTTTAACAATTCTGTAAATTGCTGCATCAGACTCACGCTATGCGAACATATATTGCTACGTCAGATGCTCTCGATCCAGTCCTGTAATCTGCGTATAACTGTCTTTTGGATAAATTATATAGTTTTTATCCATATACATAAATTAGTTTTGATTAATCTTTTTTGTAAAATTAGACGATGCTAACTTACAGTTAGGTATTATATCACCTGTTTTTTTTCTTGTCTACACTTTTGTTAGTAGTCTATAACTTTTTTCAATATGAATTTTTCTGTTTTATGTCTTTTATAAAAGAAAAATCATCGCCACTCCTCCCTTTCCGTTGGGAACAGCTGTATGAATTATGGTTAGATATCATTAACTTATGTTTGCCTTTTAATTTCGATTATGATATGATTTTTTCTGAATCTGTAACAGAAATGGAGATTTGTTTTGAAGAAAAAAGAATTGATTTTTATTGCCGGGATCCTGATTCTGGCGGGGGTTCTCTGGCTTGGTTTTCAGATTGCGGGGAAACGTTCCCATAATACGATCCGTATTACCGTTGACGGAAAAGAATTCGGAACCTATTCGCTTTCCCAGGACCAGATCATCCACATCGGAGACACCAATGTCTGCGAAATCAAAGATGGAAAAGTTACAATGATCGAAGCAACCTGCCCGGATCATTACTGTATGAAACAGAAGGCTGTGGACGAGCACGGCGGTTCCATCATCTGCCTTCCTAATAAGGTTGTGATAGAAGGGGAAAATACTGCAGAGGATTTGGATTCGGAGAGTTCGCCTAAAATTGATGCGGTGACATAAAATTTCCGGAGAATATGCGTAATACGTGTTCTCCGTAGAGTTTTCTCTGACAGACGGTATTATGTCTGTGCTGTTTCTGCAACGATATTCCTGCAACAAATGAAAGGATTTATTTATGAAACGAAAAACAGCTTATCTCGGATTATTTGCCGCAGTAGCGATCATTTTTGGATATGTGGAGTCTCTGGTCCCTGTATTTACAGGAATTCCGGGTATCAAGCTCGGGCTTGCAAACCTGGCGGTACTTTTTATACTGGACCGATATTCCTTTAAAGAAGCGGCTCTCGTGTCCGTTGTCAGAATCCTGGTGATCGGATTTATGTTTGGAAATCTGTTCAGTATTTTGTATAGTCTGGCTGGCGCTGCGCTTAGCCTGACTGTGATGGATCTTTTGAAAAAACATTCCGGCTTCAGTCTGATCGGTATCAGTGTGGCCGGTGGTGTCACACATAATATCGGGCAGCTGATCGTTGCCATGATCGTGGTGAGCAATACGAGTTTGATGGTTTATGCACCGGCACTGCTGGTGTCAGGTGTCCTGGCGGGGATTCTCATAGGTGGGTTGACAAAGGAGGTTGTGGGACGACTTCCTTTGAATCTATAATTATGTGGTTTGCTTCTTGGATTATGGTTTTCACTTTTTGAAGTGAGGGGAAATTGTGTGGTTTGATTTTTTAGATTATAGTTTTCACTTTTTGAAGTGAGATAAATTGGGTAGTTTGATTTTTTTGGATTGTAGTTTTCACCTTTTGAAGTGAGAGGAAATTGGATGGTTTGATTTTTTTGGATTATGGTTTTCACTTTTTGAAAGTGGGTAATTTGCGAGAAGGGGAAGCACTCATAGTTGCGAAGGCCGTCTCCCCTTCTCGCGCTCTTCCCCTCCTGGCCACGCCGCTGTGATGCGTTGTGGAATGTGTAAGTGTATCGGCTCAGTCCTGTATTCTGCTGTATCGGCAGTGACAGGCTGAGCCGATTATTGCTTCGGCCTTGCATTCTGCTGCACTGGCAGTAGCAGGCTAAGCCGATTATTGATTCGGCCATGTATTCTGCTGCACTGGCAGTGACAGACTGAGCCGATTATTGCTTCTGCCTTATATTCTGCTGTACTGGCAGTGACAGGCTGAGCCGATTATTGATTCTGTCTTGTATTCTGCTGCACTGGCAGTAGCAGGCTGAGCCGATTATTGATTCGGCCATGTATTCTGCTGCACTGGCAGTAGCAGGCTGAGCCGATTATTGCTTCGGCACTGTATTCTGCTGTACCGACAGTAGCAGGCTGAGCCGATTGTTGCTTCGGCACTGTTTATTGCTTCTTCACTGTTTATCGCTTCTGGCTGAATGGGAAAGTGGCCTGCGTAGCGGGCCTGTTCTTTGGATTGTGGTGTATCGCTGTTATTCAGGAACAGGCTTCGCCAATATATTTACGTCAGCATAAATCGGCTCAACCTTCCACAGCCAACATAGTAGAATCCATCGCCCCTCCAATATCTTCACATATTCCTACAACCTACAATAGCTGCGTGCCCGGAAAGGGGGAGCTCGAGGGGGAAAAGCGGGCTTCGCAACTTTGAGTGCTTTCCCCCTCGTACCTGCCCATGCCAAAATGGTCCCCCTGAAAGGGAAAGTACCTGCGTCTCAAGCATCCCTCCGGAAAGGGCATCACCTGCGTCTCAAGCATCCCCCCGGAAAGGGCATCACCTGCGTTTCAAGCATCCTCCCGGAAAGGGAAAACATCCTCCGGAAGGCGATCAGGCTTCGGTTTCATCGTGGAACTGCGGGATCGGAGTTACCGGAGGATAAGGATCCTCTGGAGGTTCATCAAACTCTCCGGAAATATTCCGATAGAAAACTGCCATACAGGTTTCTATATAAGGCACCAGCCAGATCAGTGCCAGATACAATGTAAATATGGAAAAAATGATCCACGGAACAAAACTTAAGAGCATTTTCATATATTCCCAGTAATGTCCCTTCATAAGCTTTGCACTGGCTTTCAGTGCCTGCACTCCTTTTATGTCCGAATTATCGGACAAAATGTAATAGCTCATGGTGAACGGCATAGCTGCCAGCAGGTTCAGCGCGAACCCGAGAAGTGTGAGCAGCATGTAAGTTACTGCCCAGTTCATCTGCTCCTCCGTTGTATTTCCCATATTGCTTGTAAAAGAAAACCACGCCAGTGGAAGTGATGTCACCAGATTGATCAATGCCAGCACAAAGGATGCCACGATCACATGATCCGGCTGATGGCTGAAAAAGTACAGAAGGTCTCCGAAAGAGTAGGCTTCCCTTCTGGAAATATTCAGATAGATCCGGTAAAGTCCTGCGGAAAAAATACAGATCACCAGAGAAAGGACAAAGCTGAATACCTCTCCTCCAATGATCGCATACAGGGAATCTCCCGGAAAAAGTGCTGTAGAAATATAGCTTGAAACTGCGCTCATCGCCGCAACCGCAATACTCCCGATCACAGGGACCGTAAAATTACCGGCCAGAGTTTCCCCTGCCAGCTTCTTACAGCCCTTCAGATTTTTTCTCATAATTCTGTATCCCTTCGTTATAGAAGGCGGAGACTCATCCAAGCCTCCGCCCCGTCATTTTTTACTTCAGATATATCATATTCTCATATTTCACATCTGTTTAGTCTGCAAGATTAAACGCATCATGTACCGCATTCATGGCACGTACGCCATCTTTCTCGTTAATGAGAACCGTCACACGGATCTCAGATGTTGCGATCATATTGATGTTCACACCCTCATTGTAAAGGCTTTCGAACATTTTTGCAGCAACACCCGGATTGCTCATCATACCTGCTCCTACAATAGAAAGCTTGGCAATGTTTTTCTCCGCATGAAGCTCAGAATAGGCGATGCGTGCCTGGTTAGCTTCCAGAACACCCATTGCATCGTCCAGATCATTTTTATCAACAGTAAAGGAAATGTCCTTGGTTCCGGCACGGCCGATAGACTGAAGGATCATATCCACATTGATATTTTTCTTAGCCAGGGTATCAAAAAGCTTAAATGCCACTCCTGGTGAATCTTTAAGTCCGATCACAGCAATACGTACTGCATCTGTATCCAGAGCAACACCGCTGATCAGCATTCTCTCCACTGTTACTTCCTCCTTTACCACAGTTCCTTCGCTGTTGTTGAGACTGGAACGTACCACCAGCGGCACGCCGTATTTCTTTGCCATCTCCACAGAACGGTTATGAAGCACTCCCGCACCCAGAGTTGCCAGATCCAGCATCTCATCGTAAGTGATCTCCTTGAGCTTGCGGGCATTCGGAACCTTACGCGGGTCAGCGGTATAAACACCGTCCACATCGGTATAGATCTCACAGGCATCTGCATGAAGCGCTGCCGCAAGAGCTACGGCTGTGGTATCAGAACCGCCACGTCCAAGTGTGGTATAGTCATTATATTTATCAATGCCCTGGAAGCCTGTGACCACAACGATCCTGCGGTTATCCAGCTCTCTGCGGATACGTGCCGCATCGATCTTTTTCAGGCGTGCGCTGCTATGTGCACTTGTTGTGTGCATAGCTACCTGAAAGGCATTCAGAGAAACAGCCGGTACTCCCAGACTGTCCATAGCCATGGACATCAGTGCCACTGACATCTGCTCTCCGATGGTAAAAAGCATATCCATCTCACGTTTCGGAGGTTTGTCATTGATATCCTTTGCCATGGTGATCAGCTCATCGGTATACTTACCCATTGCAGAAAGCACGACCACCACGTCGTTTCCTTTTTTGTAATCTTCGATACATCTTCTGGCAACATTAAAGATACGCTCTTTGTTTGCCACAGAAGTACCGCCGAATTTTTTTACAATCAACATGTTCTTTTCTTCCCTTCGGCATCAATCCTTTACACGGATCATTGCCAGTACTTTTCCGGTGAGCTTGCTGATCTTCTCATAATATTCAGCCTGCTTCATCACCGGTGTGATAAATCCGAATTCGTCCGGAAGGTCATCCGGCTCGATGGTCTGTACATCACCAAAAGCTTTTTCCACTTCATCCATAGTAGTATCAGACACACGTACGAAGAAACGTCCCTCAACTTCATCCATATCCATAAGCTTCAGGGCATAGCTGCTCCAGTTTGTCATGATATTTCTGTGGAGATGCTTTGCTTCATCCACAACATCTGCAACTACTGCACTTGCAGTCGGAAGCTTACCTGCTCCGCTTCCGTAGAACATGGCATCTCCAAGAACATTTCCGTGCACAAATACTGCATTAAACACATCATTTACACTGTAAAGCGGGCTACTCTGGCCTACCAGGAACGGCGCAACCATTGCATAGAAAGAATCTCCGATCCTGCGGCTTGTGGCAAGAAGCTTGATAGTCATGCCAAGCTCTTTTGCATATTCCATATCTGCCGGTGTGATCTTTGTGATTCCTTCTGTATAAATATCCTCGTAATTCAGGAATTTTCCGTATGCAAGTGAAGAAAGGATGGCGATCTTACGGCATGCGTCAGCACCTCCTACGTCTGCAGTCGGATCTGCCTCTGCATAGCCCTTTGCCTGAGCTTCCTTCAGAACCGTATCAAAATCACAGTTCTCTGTGCTCATCTTGTAAAGCATGTAGTTGGTGGTTCCGTTAAGGATTCCTGTGATCTCATCGATCTCATCTGCTGTCAGTGAAGAATTCAGTGCGCGGATGATCGGGATACCGCCGCCGCAGCTTGCCTCAAAAAGGAAATTGATATTTTTTTCTTTTGCGATCTCCATGAGCTCAGAACCATGCTTGGCTACCAGAGCCTTATTGGATGTGCTTACGCTCTTTCCTGCCTGAAGCGCTCTTTTTACAAAGGTATAAGCCGGCTCGATCCCGCCCATAACCTCAACAACAATATCTACCTCCGGATCGTTTACGATCACTTCATAATCATGAACCAGAACTTTCTCAACCGGATCTCCCGGAAAATCTCTTAAATCAAGAACGTACTTGATGTTAATCTCATCTCCAGCTCTCTTGTTAATGCTCTCATGATTGGTGTTGATGACTTCAACAACTCCGCTTCCTACTGTACCGTAGCCTAATACTGCTATGTTTATCATATGCTTACTCCCTGCCTAAAATTTTCAAATAGTGTATACCGTCTCTCTGCTCAATATTCTCCACCATAGCCTCTGCGTCGCCTTCTCCCGGAAGGATGTCAACGCTCAGCGTCAGCGTTGCGACTCCGTTAATGGGAATACTCTGATGTATGGTCAGGATATTACCGTGAAAACGGGCAATCGTCTGCAGCACCATTGATAAAAGCCCCGGCTCATCGTCCATCTGAATGATAAAGGTGATGGTCTTTCCCTTGGTCTCCTCGTGGAAAGGAAAAATATCGTCCTTATATTTGTAAAAAGAACTGCGGCTGATCCCGGTCCTTTCAGCAGCTTCCTGAACAGTAGCCACCCGTTTGGATTCCAGCAGTCTCTTGGCCTCAACCACCTTGAGAAGTACCTCCGGCACTGCCCGTTCTCTTACTACATAGTATTTTTTCTTTTCAACCTGTTTCTGCATAGCAACCTCTCTGACTGCTGTTCACATTGTGGCCAGCAGCCTTCTGTCCGTTTCATAAAGACAACTGTTTTTGTACAAGAGATATATTATCATAATAAAAGAAACTCCACAAGCGCTTTTTTGCCTGCGGAGTCCTTTTCTCTGTCTTTATGGGGTTCCGTGACAGTAATGTTATTCTTTCTTTTTCGCCAGCGCGATCCATTTCAGGTATGCATTGATAAAAATGTCAATACCACCGTCCAGAACTGCGTCAACATTACCGGTTTCTTCATTGGTTCTATGGTCTTTTACCATGGTGTATGGCTGCAGGACATAGGAACGGATCTGGTTTCCCCAGCCGATATCTGTCACTTCGCCTCGAATGCCGGAAAGCTTCTCCTCAGCTTCCTGCTGTTTCAGCAGATACAGCTTGGCCTTCAGCATCTGCATAGCCTTATCCTTGTTCATGTGCTGAGAACGTTCATTCTGGCACTGTACCACGATTCCTGTCGGGAAATGTGTGATACGGATCGCAGAGGATGTCTTGTTGATATGCTGTCCACCGGCACCACTGCTTCGGTAGGTATCGATACGGATATCGTCATCATTGATCTCAACATCCAGATCCTTCTTGATATCCGGCATAACATCGCAGGATACAAAAGAGGTCTGTCTCTTTCCTGCTGCATTAAACGGAGAAATACGTACAAGACGATGAACACCCTTCTCGGATTTCAAATAACCGTAGGCGTTCTCTCCGTTCACCTGGAAGGTTACGGATTTCACACCGGCCTCATCACCGTCAAGGTAATCCAGAACTTCCAGCGCAAAGCCCTTCTTCTCCGCCCATCTGCTGTACATACGATAAAGCATTCCGCACCAGTCGCAGGCCTCTGTTCCGCCGGCTCCTGCGTTCAGCTTGATGATGGCGTTCTCTCCGTCGTACTCTCCGGAAAGGAGTGTCTTCACACGGATGCTGTCAAAGCTTGCCTGGAACTCGTCCAGCATTTCCTGGATCTCAGGGACGATCTCAGGATCATTCTCCTCATATCCCATCTCGATCATGGTTTCCATATCTTCCATCTGCGTTTCCAGATTATGGTATGTCTCAATATCGTCCTTGAGACTCTTTAACTGTTTCATCTTCATCTGGGATGCTTCCGCATTATCCCAGAAATCAGGCGCCTCCATCTCGCGCTCTAATTCTTCGACCTTCTGCTCTTTGTTAGCGAGGTCAAAGTGAATCCCTCACTTCCACTAATGGCTCTGTGTATGTTGCAAGAATACTCTTGAACTGATCTAACTCAACCACAGCTTCACCTTCTTTCTATATATTGATACAGGATTTCCTGCCTGTCTTATACAATACCATATGGGCATGGAAATTACAACGAAAACGTGGTCAGGGCGTAAATATCCCCTCTCCTGTGCTTCAGAAGCGGCAGCTGCTCACGGACTTTTTTTACCTCGTCCAGTTCCAGTTCCACAACCTTCACAGCCGGCTTCTCTTCCATCTCCATGAGGACTTTTCCCCAGGGGTCTGCGGCAATGGAGTGGCCCCAGGAATGATACCCGGCGTTCAGGTCTCTGGCGGGGGCAGCTCCGATGGTGTATACCTGGTTATCCACGGCTCTCTGGCGGAACATCAGCTCCCAGTGAAGGGGCCCTGTTGTCATGTTAAAAGCAGCCGGCACGATGATTACCTGGGCGCCTTCGTCCACCATCAGCCTGGCAAGCTCCGGGAAGCGGAAATCGTAACAGATGCAAAGGCCCATCTTTCCAAATTCTGTATCAAAAACCGTCACCTGGTCTCCCGGTGTCAGGGTATCGGATTCTTTAAAATACTGACCGCCTTTTACATCAATGTCAAAAAGATGCATCTTCCGGTGCTTACCGATCTGATGACCATTTCTGTCAAAGACATAGGAAGTGTTATAAATATTGCCGGCTTCATCTCTCTCCGGCATACTTCCTGCTACGAGATAAATTCCGTATTCCGCTGCCAGCCTGGAGCATTTTTCCCAGGTATCTCCGCCCTCAATTTCGGCATATTCCGGAAAGTATTTATTTTCGTAGGGGCAGCAGAACATTTCGGGCAGGACTGCCAGATCGATCCCCTGAAGCTCCGGGCTGGCAAGAAGTTCTGCTGCCTGGGTGATATTGCGAAATTTATCAGTATATACATGTGTCTGAAGAATTGCAGTTTTTATAATTGCCATATTATCATGTCCCTTCTCTTACAGCGAAAATTAAGTATCTGCTCTATTGACGCAGGATGACTTTCTCATATGCAGGGCGGGAGAATGAAGCGTAGCGGTGGCTACGGCGATTGACGACAACGCAGCATATAAAAAATCAGACAAGTCTATATGACGGTTATTTAATATTCGCTGTACTCTGTTCCTGTGTAACAGAAATCCCAGAAAAAATAGCCCCACCGCATCATCCGGGTGAGACTATTTTTATCTTCCTTCTCAGATCCTGGCAGCCTTACGTCCGCAGCACTGTTTGTATTTCTTGCCGCTTCCGCATGGGCACGGATCATTCGGGTATACTTTATCTTCTTTTCGCTGAACCGGTTTCTTCGGGCCTGCGCTGTCATCTTTGTTTGTGCCGGTTACCTTAGCAACCTGCTCACGCTCGATCTTCTGCTCCACATGAACATGATACAGCATACGTACAGTGTCTTCCTGAATGGAGCTGATCATGCTGTTAAACATCTCGAATGCGTTCATCTTGTACTCAACAACCGGATCTCTCTGACCGTATGCCATCAGACCGATACCCTGACGGAGCATTTCCATATCATCGATGTGATCCATCCATTTGCTGTCGATGCATTTCAGAAGGACAACTCGCTCAAGCTCACGAAGCTGTTCCGGTTCCGGGAACTCAGCCTCCTTCGCTTCATAAAGCTTCACAGCCTCTTCCTTCACAATATGCTTGATCTCATCTTTCTTATGGCCTTTTACCTTCTCTGCGGTCAGCGGGTGAATCGGGATGATCGGAGTGATCGCAGTGTTGAACTCATTAAGATCCCACTCAGAAGAATCCATGTCATCGGAAAAGCACATGTCTGTCATGCTGTCTACGATATCTGTGATCATCTTGTAGATGGCATCACGCATATTCTCACCGTCAAGTACCTGGCGACGCTCCTCATAGATGATCTCTCTCTGCTCATTGTTAACCTGGTCATAGTCGAGAAGATTTTTACGGATACCGAAGTTGTTGAACTCGATCTTCTCCTGGGCTTTCTCGATAGCATTGGAAAGCATCTTGTGCTCGATCTGCTCATTCTCCTCAACACCAAGGGATGTGAACACCTTCATCAGTCTCTCGGAACCGAACAGACGCATCAGGTCATCCTCAAGGGAAATGTAGAAACGGGATTCACCCGGATCTCCCTGTCGTCCGGAACGTCCACGGAGCTGGTTATCGATACGTCTTGACTCATGACGCTCGGTACCGATGATCTTCAGACCGCCGGCCTCTCTTGCCACATCGTCAAGCTTGATATCGGTACCACGGCCTGCCATGTTGGTCGCGATGGTAACGGCATCTGCCTGTCCTGCCTGAGCTACGATCTCAGCCTCAAGCTCATGGAACTTGGCATTCAATACATTGTGGGGGATTCCCTCTCTCTTCAGCATTCTGCTGAGAAGCTCGGAAGTCTCGATGGTGATCGTACCAACCAGTACCGGCTGATGTTTTGCGTGAGCTTCCTTAACTGCCTCTACAACGGCGTTGAATTTCTCTTTCTTTGTCATGTAAACAGCATCATCAAGGTCTTTACGCTGTACTACACGGTTGGTCGGGATCTCTACAACGTCCATGCCGTAAATATCACGGAACTCTTTTTCTTCGGTAAGGGCTGTACCTGTCATACCGCCTTTTTTATCATATTTGTTGAAAAAGTTCTGGAAGGTAATGGTTGCGAGAGTCTTGCTCTCTCTCTTAACCTTCACATGCTCTTTCGCCTCGATCGCCTGATGAAGACCATCGGAGTAACGACGGCCCGGCATGATACGACCGGTAAACTCATCAACGATCAGGATCTCGTCATCTTTTACAACATAATCCTGATCCTTGTGCATCAGATTATGTGCACGAAGTGCAAGGATGATGTTGTGCTGGATCTCCAAGTTTTCCGGATCTGCCAGGTTCTCGATATTAAAGAATTTCTCAACCTTCTTGATACCCTGCTCGGTAAGGTTGACGATCTTATCTTTCTCATTTACAACGAAGTCACCGGTCTCGATAACCTCCTCACCCATGATGGCTGCCATCTTGGTCATCTCATGGCTGGCCTCACCACGCTCCAGCTGCTGTGCAAGGATATCGCACACCTCATAAAGCTTGGTGGACTTGCCGCTCTGTCCGGAAATGATCAGAGGTGTACGTGCCTCATCGATCAGGACAGAGTCGATCTCATCGATGATACAGTAGTGAAGATCTCTCTGAACAAGCTGTTCTTTATAGATGACCATGTTGTCACGAAGATAATCAAATCCAAGTTCGTTGTTTGTTACGTATGTGATGTCACATCCGTATGCCGCACGACGCTCTTCCGGCTTCATGTCGTTAAGTACCACGCCTACAGTCAGGCCAAGGAACTCGTGAACCTTACCCATCCACTCAGCATCTCGTTTTGCCAGGTAGTCGTTGACGGTTACGATGTGGACACCTTTTCCCTCAAGGGCATTCAGATATGCAGGAAGTGTGGAAACAAGAGTTTTACCTTCACCTGTTTTCATCTCGGCGATACGGCCCTGGTGAAGGATGATACCACCGATGATCTGTACACGGTAATGCTCCATTCCAAGTACACGCTTGGCTGCCTCACGTACGGTGGCAAATGCCTCCGGAAGAAGATCATCCAGTGTTGCACCTTCTGCAAGACGTTTCTTATATTCTCTTGTCTTGTCTCGTAACTGCTCATCCGTAAGCTGCTGCATCTGAGACTGATAGCTCTCGGTTTTTTCAACCAGCGGCATGATACGTTTTACCTCACGCTGGCTGCGGGTTCCAAATACTTTTGAAAAAACATTCATGTTTCTGCTCCAATCATTTTATTCGAATAAGACTGCTGTCTCTGATCTGTCCAATTTTGGATCATTCCAGTTCTCTGTTGATATCCGTTATACTGGATCACATATGGTATATATTCTACCACTTTCCTGTTATAAAAACAATGAACAATTATTTAACAAATCATGTCAGGAACAACAGAAAATATCCCGCATAGGATCCTGTTTTCGAGGATCCCGCGGGATATTACAGATCTTATTTCCTTACTTTTGCATTTTTCACACTGCTCCAGGCACCGTAATATGTCTTTCCGCTCACTTTTTTGTATGCACGGATACGAACATAATAAGTGCTTCCCTTTTTCAAACCGGAAAGTGTTCGGGTCAGTGCACTGGTGGACACTGTTCTGGCCCCTCTCATGGACCTTGAGGCCGCATACTGGATCTGATAGCCGGAAGCGCCAACTGCTTTTTTCCAGCGGACAGTCAGCTTCCCGGAAGCCTTGCTGGACGGTTTGTACTGCACCGGAGCTGTCAGACGGACGATCCGGCTGCCGTTTTTGTTATAAGCACTTAAAGCAGAGCCCTTGTATGCGCGGACTGTATAGGTATACATGGTTCCTGATTTTACTGATCCGTCTGTATAGACCAGCGTATTGCTTCCGCTTACGGTAGCGATATTGACCCACTTGCTGCTGTTTCCGGTCCTTCGATAGATCTTGTAGCCGGAAGCATTTGCAGCTCTTTTCCATTTGAAGACGATGCCGGCAGGACTGTTGGAAGTGCCGGATAACCCGGGCGTGGTAAGCTTTACCGTTGTAAGGGCCGCGGAACGGAACTGGTATACGGCTGACTGTACTTCATCAGTCTTTTTCCATTCAGATTTCTGATAAACATACTTCTGGAAAAAGATATACATGTTATAAGTTGCGGCTTTGTTTATTCCTTTGGCAGATCCGATCCGCCAAGTAGTATTCTTCCTGTTATCGGTTGGATTTGGTGAAGTACTCCAGTAAACCGGCACCCACTTCACATCTCCGGGCCCGGGATTTGTATTCGTAGTTCCCGCACCGGTCACAGTAAAATTATAATATTTATTCGGAGTAAATTTCAGCGGAGAATCCAACCCTCTTACAAAACTATCTTTGACATCTGGTATAGAAGGTATATAGGTCGGTGTCGGCGTCACATCATATTTCGGGCGGGTTCCCCTGTAATTCAACTTTAATTTTTTCAGGTTGCTGGTTCTTCCGTCTGAACCCAATACCTTAAGATACAGATCAAATTCTTTCTCTGTATCCAGATTCTTAAGATATATCACAAAGCTTCTGTTTGCAGTAACCGCCACACGAGAGTTTCCCGTATCGACCCTCGGAACATCAGAAGTTCCGTCCTTTTTTCTCGCTACAGCTTTGTAGTAGCAGGCTCCGTTTGCATCAACTTTAAGTGTCACATTCACAGAACTGCGGCTTACCCATTTTTCTCCGGTCCATTTTACGTTTATTTTTGGCACCGGTGTTGGTGTCACTGTCAGTTCAGGATCCGCTGTCGGTGTCACTGTCGGTTCCGGATTCGTTATCGGTGTCACTGTCGGTTCCGGACCCGCTGTCGGTGTCACTGTCAGCTCCGGAGCTGACGCTGACATAGCTTCTGCGCTTTCTTCTTCCATACCGTCTCCTGCTTCTTCAGGTATCAGTTCTGTCAATAATACTTCCGGATCATCCTCACTGGAGATCTCTTCTGAAACTCCTTCCTCAGCTCCGCCGAAAGCATCCTCGCTGTTCTCCGCATTTTCTGCGTTTTCCACATCTTCCATGGTTGCATCGGAAGCGTTATCCACCATTTCCTCAGAAATATCCTCACTGTCTTCTGCAGGCTGCTCAGTCTCTCCCATAGACTCTGTAATTTCCTCTGCGGAAAACACTTCCTGGCTGTCCCCAGCATTTTCTGTGATTTCTGCATCACCGCTGCCAAACTCTGCAGCCATACCGGTTGCCGGAAACACCGTCACACAAAGCGCGGCACTTAAAAAAAGTGCCAGAACTTTTTTCTTCATTTACCTTCCTCCTTTTCTCCGTGAGTTACATATTTGTTATGTCAAGGAGATATTCGCACTCCACACAGTATTATTTTTCAGAAAGTGGGGCTGACTGAAACTTGTACTGTACAGACTGTATCTTATCCGTAGACTGCCATTTGGAATCCTTGCAGGTATATTTGCGGAAGAAAACATACAGATTAAAAGTTCCCTCCTGGTCGATTCCTTCCTTGGAACCGATCTTCCAGGTGCTTCGGATCCGGTTGGAATTCGGATTCGCAGATGTGCTCCAGTAAACAGGCACCCACTTAATATCTCCGTTTTCCGGATCCTCATTATCGGTACCTGCACCGATAACCTTAAAATCATAAAATGTATCCGGGTAGAATTCCAGAGGAGAATCCAGCCCCTCTACCGTACTGTCCTCTGCCTTTGGTTTGGATGCTTTATGTTTTTTTGCAGAATCTGTTTTTTTCGCCGGGCGGCTGTCCTGATCAAGCTCCATCCGCTTCAGATCACTTAATTTCCCATTCTCATCCTCAATCTGGATATACAGATCAACTGCCTGGTCTGTATCCAGGTCTGCAAGTGTGATCCCGAACTCTTCATCCTCACTGATCAAAACCTCATCATTCACGGTATTTCCGGTCTCGATCTGAGGCACCTGGGGATTTCCGTCTTCCCCCCGCTCTGCCCACTTATAATAGCAGACGCCGTTAACGGCTGACGTAAGCGTTATCTCTGCCTGGGAATAGCTGTCCCATTTAAATCCTGTCCATTGTATTTCTGACTTTTGGGAATCCTTTGTATTGTTTTCTCCGGAACTCAGTTCCAGGTCCTCCACAGTCTGTTCTTTTATGGTTCACCACTGTTAAATTCCGCTGCCATACAGGTAGCCGGTATCATGGTCATACCAAGAGCTACACTTAAGATCACCACAGGAAGCTTCTTTTTCCTTTCTCCTTTCGCATATGTCTTCATTATATAATTCTCCCCTATTGCTTGCAACAGAAAAGAAGCCTGATTTTGCTGTGACATAAAAGGCTCCGGAAACCTGCCGATTTCTCACACAGATTCCCGGAGCCTTCCATTCAATATTCAGTTGTGATAATAAAATCCCCTATCAGAACTCTGGTTCGATCAGTCCGTAAGTATTTCCTTTACGTTTATAAACTACGTTAACCTGCTCTGTCTCAGCATTAAAGAATACAAAGAAATTATGTCCGAGAAGCTCCATCTGTACGCATGCATCTTCCGGATACATTGGTTTGATCCCGAATTTCTTGGTACGGATGATCTTAACTTCCTCATCCTCTTCATAATCCTTATCAAGGTATGCCTTCTGGAAGTTTGTGGATTCCTGCTGCTTGTCAACGATCTTGTTCTTGTATTTACGAAGCTGACGCTCAATTACCTCTTCAACCAGATCGATGGATACATACATATCATTGCTTACCTGCTCGGAACGGATAATGTTACCTTTCACAGGGATCGTTACCTCGATCTTCTGGCGATCCTTCTCAACGCTTAAGGTTACTGAAATCTCAGTTTCAGGAGTGAAATACCTTTCAAGTTTACCAAGCTTGTCCTCAACAGCTGTTTTAAGTCCTTCGGTTACTGCTATATTCTTTCCACTAATAATAAATTTCATGACTTCCATCCCCTTTGCTGTTTTATGTTGCTATTATAACATATTAAATTGAATTTTAACATCACTTTTCAAAAATTTCATAAATTTTTTCCAAATTTATTCGATATATTCCTTCAAAATATTTTTTTTGTCGTGAATGCGCAACTATTAGAGTATTTCATCTAATTAATTCATTACAAATGTATATCTGCACACCAGTGCCAGAAGATTGATGGGACAAAAGCATCTGCTTCACTATTTGTATATACTATTTCATTTTAGCCAGAGCTTCAAAGGGTATACTTCCGCCAAAAATATCCAAAGCACTGCCAACAGTCACATCCAGTCTGCCCTGACCTGCTTTTCGAAGCTCTTCAATATCTGCCATAGAACCCACACCGCCTGCATAGGTCACCGGATGGGCTGTATACTGTCCCAGAAGCTTTGCAAGCTCTGTTTCCACACCTCGGGCCTTTCCTTCCACATCCACTGCATGGACCAGAAATTCGTCGCAGAAGCTTCCAAGCCTTTCCATCAGCTCCGGTGTCACGATCTCTTCTGTAAATTTCTGCCATCGGTCTGTGACAATATAATATTTGCCATCTTTTTTGCGGCAGCTCAGGTCAAGTACAAGATGTCCTTTCCCTGCAGCATCACGGATCTTCTCCAGATTTTCCCAGGAGATCACTCCGTTTTTAAACACATAGGAGGTTACGATCACGTGGCTGGCGCCAGCCTCCAGATATTCTGCCGCATTCTCCGGGCAGATGCCGCCTCCGATCTGAAGCCCTCCGGGATATTTTCCCAGAGCCTGAAGTGCCTGGGCTTTCGTCGCTTCATAGTTCGGGGAATCCTTTCCGTTCAGAAGGATCACATGACCGCCCTTTAATCCTGCCTTCTTATAAAGCTCTGCATAGAATGCCGCATCCTGCTCTGACACAAAATTTTCTGCCGCCTGATCCCCCTGATCCTTCAGGCTTCCTCCTACGATCTGTTTTACCTTTCCGTTATGTATATCAATGCATGGTCTGAATTTCATAATCCTGTCCTCCATTTTCTTTCCATGCACTGATAATAGCATCTGAAACAGTTTTATGCAATGCTGTGGTAAAATATCTGTTATCTTCCTTCTACCGCATTTCCCACTGCGTTTCCGATATCATCCACTGCATTACCTACACCGTCGCCAAGGTCCTTTACACTGTCACCCAGCTCACCGGATACAGTTCCGTCATTTTCGTTTCTGTCAGCATCCGCAGCTCCGGGTGCTGCTGTCCCGTTATTTCCATTTCCTGCAGGCGTCACGGTAATATTTCCATCGGACATCTCATTGTTATCCGTGCCGGAATCCTTAATGCTCTCTCCATTGTCCTTCACACCGTCATTGTCTGCTTTTTCTTCCATAGTTTCATCTTCTACGGCAGTATTTTCGTTTGTATCTTTTTCCTTATCCTTCGTGTTTTTATCTTTTTCATCCACTGTTTCATCCGCATTGTTTACCTCTGTGCCGCAGGCTGTAAATGTACACAGAGACAGGGTAAGCAAAGTACCAAAAAGAATCGCCTTCCATTTTTTCATATGATCTTCTCCTTTTTCTAAAAAATTCTGTATTCCTAATATGGCACTTTTTCCGCTATCCTATTCTGGGAAAAATTTCAAAAACCGCAATTTCATCAAAAAAAGACGGGGTCCGATCTTACACGAACCCCGTCTGTATTACCTGTAATTTTATTCTGTTGCGGCTCAATCTGTCAGGATCAGCCGATCACGTCACTCATATCATAACGTCCTGCCGGTTTGCCTGCAAGGAATTTGGCTGCTTCTACAGCACCTTTTCCAAAAATAGCCTTGGAATATGCAGTATGCTTGAACTCGATCACTTCGTCCTGACCTGCAAAAATTATCTCATGCTCACCTACGATAGTTCCGCCGCGAACTGCGGAGATACCGATCTCCTTATCATCGCGTTTTTCACGTTTCTGGCTGCGGTCATATACATAATGATACTGATTATCCATAGCTTCATTAATGCTGTCTGCCAGCGCAAGTGCAGTACCACTTGGTGCGTCTAATTTCAGGCGGTGATGCTTCTCTACGATCTCCATATCAAAGCCTGCAGCTGCAAGAACCTTAGCTGCGTCCTGAACCAGCTTCAGAAGTGTGTTGATGCCAAGAGACATGTTTGCGGATTTCAGCACTGCTACCTTTCGGGATGTTTCTTCCACTTTTGCAAGCTGCTCCTGACTTAAGCCGGTACTGCACAGAACAACCGGGATCTGGCGTGCCGCGCTGTACTCAAGAAGCTTGTCTGTTGCCTTTGCGGAAGAAAAATCAATGATTGCATCTGCCTCTACCTGACATGCGTCAATATCGGTAAATACCGGATAGCTGTTTTTTCCCTGATCTGCAATATCAATACCTGCTACGATCTCAGCATCCGGATCTTTCTCCACAATGCCGCTGATGACCTGGCCCATATGTCCGTTGCAGCCGTGCATGATGATTTTTACCATAGTATATTCTCCTTTACCTTTCGCTTACAGTCAGATCACTTAGCAAGCTTAAGGCCGAATTTCTCGATCTCTTTTGCAAGAGCTGCCTTTGTGTCCTCTTCCATCTCGCAGAGCGGCATACGAAGCGGCCCTACGTTCATTCCCATAAGGTTCATAGCTGTCTTAACAGGAATCGGATTTACTTCGCTGAACAGCGCATTGATCAGCGGAAGAGCTTTCAGCTGATCCTCTGTTGCTCCCTTGGTGTCGCCGTCGAAATATTTCATGACCATGTCATGTGTAAACTTCGGTGCAACGTTGGAAAGTACGGAAATAACTCCAAGTCCGCCAAGAGAAAGAATCGGAAGTACCTGATCATCATTTCCGGAGTAAAGCTCAAGCTGTCCGTCTGCCAGAGACATCATCTTGGCGATCTGGGAAAGATCTCCTGTTGCTTCCTTGATTCCGACAATGTTCTTTACATTCTTTGCAAGGTAAGCTGCTGTAGCCGGCTGGATGTTGCAGCCTGTACGGCTCGGTACGTTGTACATGATGAGCGGAGTTTCCGGAACTGCATTGGCAATTGCTGTGTAATGAGCGATAAGACCCTTCTGTGTAGCCTTGTTATAGTAAGGTGTTACAATAAGAAGAGCGTCTGCGCCATAGGAAGCTGCTTCCTTGGACATCATGATCGCTGTCTCTGTACAATTGGAACCTGTTCCTGCGATAACAGGCACACGTTTGTTAACTTTATCAATTGTGAACTTAATTGTCTGAAGATGCTCTCCGTGTGTCAGAGTAGAAGATTCTCCTGTTGTTCCACAGATAACGATGGCGTCTGTGCTGTTCGCGATTTGATCCTCAAGGATCTCCTCAAGTTTCTCAAAATTCACCTTACCGTCTTCATGCATAGGTGTTACGATTGCAACGCCTGTTCCTTTAAAAATTGCCATTTGTCTTCCTCCTTCTTTCTTCTGTGAAATATTGCTTATTCCCGTTCCTGGTCAGTCAGCTCTGTTGTTATCGTGGTAATACTATCCACATAGGGCTTCAAAGCATCCGGAAGCCAGCGTCCGGTCATAATTATATGCATACTTTCATCCTTCTGCTTAAGCATATCGATGATCGTCTCAACTGGAGCGATTCCTTTATCCATAAGCCCGAGGATCTCATCCAGCAGCAGAAAATCACACTCTCTGGTAGCAATTACCTTCCGTGCGAAATTAAGGCCATTGAGAATATTCGTTCTCTCTTCTGCCTTTTCCTGCTCACTCAGGTCATTATAGCAGGTGTCCATTTTTTCGAAACGGAAAATCTTGAAATCAAAATTATCCAGTTCCTCAAGGAAATCCAGTTCTCTGCGTTCCCTGCCCTTGAGGAACTGTATGATGATCACACTTTTTCCCTGTGTAGCAAAGCGCAGCCCCCGGCCTACAGCCAGAGTTGTCTTTCCTTTCCCGTTCCCGCAATAAACCTCTGTTATTTCTCTTTCCATGATTTTTCCTCTTACTGTTAGTGAAACCGGTAATTCCCCATTTTTCTGATTTTTTTAATATTACCGCAGATTGGCTGGAAATGCAAGTGTTACCTTAATGTTCTCACCACTATTCCAAAATATATCCAATGTTACTCAACATATTCCAATTTACTCACCGAAACTTCATAGGCAATCCTTTTTTCTGTTTCGTTTTCACTAATCCGTTTCATGTACTCCCTGCTCTGGATCCTGCCCCAGATCAGTACATGCCCGCCTACTTCAAAAGCAGAAGCATATCTGGCATTTCTTCCCCAGCATATACATGGTATGTAATCGGATTTTCCGTAAGGTCGATTGACTGCCATCAGAAGATCTGCGATCTCTCTTCCCAACGGTGTTTTTCTGTATACAGGCGGTTTACAGATATATCCGTCCAGAAAGATCTGATTGACCGGCACAGTTTCTTCGTCCTCCCCCACAAACTTCACTTCCCGGGCAAAGACTGAAAGCACAAGCCGGTTTCTCTTTTCTTCATGACGGTTATAGGATCGGAACTGTCCGTGGATCTCGATATATTCTCCCACATAATCCTGTGTGATATCGATCAGCCGCTCAGACACCATCACCGGGATCCTGTCCTCCGAATCGCTGAGACGTTTTACTAGGATATCCATCATGTAAAATCCTTCTCCAAAGACCTGATGGCTGAAAGTAAACCCCGTAGCGATCCGTCCCATAACGGATACCTGATTGTTTTCAATAATTTTATCTGCCATAATAAGTAGCTCTCCTTCCTCTTCGTGTATTTCGTCTATATCAATCTATGTGTATTTACGGTATAATATGCCTGAAAAATGAAAAACCAAAAATATTTTTTTATGTCTTGTAATCTCACAAAAATGTGATAGACTATAAATTTGGACATCATTTTTAACAAAAAAGATTACTTATATATGGAAAGAAAGGATTTGGATTATATGAAGACCAAGCGTGAAGATGTTCGTAACGTGGCCATTATCGCCCATGTCGATCACGGTAAAACAACACTTGTTGACGAGCTTTTGAAACAGAGCGGTGTTTTCCGTGAGAACCAGGAAGTCCAGGAACGTGTCATGGACTCCAACGATATTGAGCGTGAGCGCGGCATTACGATTCTCTCCAAAAACACCGCAGTTCATTATAAGGATGTAAAAATCAATATCATCGATACTCCAGGTCATGCGGACTTCGGCGGCGAGGTAGAGCGTGTGCTGAAGATGGTAGACGGCGTTATTCTTCTTGTGGACGCCTTCGAGGGTGCCATGCCTCAGACTAAATTTGTACTTCGTAAAGCTCTCGAACTGAACCTGCATGTTATTGTCTGCATCAATAAGATCGACCGTCCGGAAGCACGTCCGGAGGAGGTTGTTGACGAAGTTCTGGAACTTCTCATGGATCTGGACGCATCTGACGAGCAGCTGGACTGCCCGTTCCTGTATGCCTCCGCAAAAGCCGGCTATGCAGTTCGTAACCTTGAGGACAAGCCTGAGAATATGGCTCCGCTTTTTGAGACCATCCTTGATGCAATTCCTGCTCCGGAGGGAGATCCGGACGGAGATACACAGGTTCTTATCAGCACCATCGACTACAATGAATATGTAGGCCGTATCGGTGTCGGTAAAGTTGAGCGCGGAACCATTTCCGTGAACCAGGAGCTGATGCTTCTGAACCATCATGACCCGGACAAACACGAGCGCGTAAAGATCAGCAAGCTCTACGAATTTGACGGCCTGAACAAGGTTGAAGTCAAGAGTGCTACCATCGGAGCCATCGTTGCGATCTCCGGTATTGCAGATATCCACATTGGAGATACACTCTGTGCAGGAGATAACCCGGAGTCCATTCCGTTCCAGAAGATTTCCGAGCCTACCATCTCCATGAACTTCCTTGTAAACGACAGCCCGCTTGCAGGACAGGAAGGTAAATTTATCACTTCCCGTCACCTTCGTGACCGCCTCTACCGTGAGCTGAATACAGACGTCAGCCTTCGTGTGGAAGACACAGATACAACTGAGTGCTTCAAGGTTTCCGGCCGTGGTGAGCTTCACCTTTCCGTTCTTATTGAGAACATGCGCCGTGAAGGATATGAATTTGCAGTCAGCAAACCGGAGGTTCTCTATCATACAGACGAGCGCGGACGCAAACTGGAGCCGATCGAGATCGCATATGTTGATGTTCCGGAGGAATTTTCCGGTACCATCATCCAGAAACTCAGCGAGCGTAAAGGTGAACTTCAGGGTATGAGCACAGCAAGCGACGGAACTGTACGTCTTGAGTTCTCCATCCCTTCCCGTGGACTGATCGGATTCCGTAACGAATTCCTTACCTCCACCAAGGGTACCGGTATCCTGAACACCATGTTTGACGGATATGCACCATACAAGGGAGACTTCCCGTATCGTAAACAGGGTTCCCTCATCGCTTTCGAGGCAGGCGAGACTGTAACTTACGGTCTTTTCTCCGCTCAGGAGCGTGGTACTCTCTTCGTCGGACCTGGCGAGAAGGTTTACAGCGGTATGGTTATCGGACAGAATGGTAAGGCTGAGGATATCGAGCTGAATGTCTGCAAGACCAAGCACCTTACCAACACCCGTTCCTCTTCCGCTGACGATGCACTGAAGCTTGTTCCGCCAAAGATCTTAAGTCTTGAGCAGGCCATTGAGTTCATCGACCAGGATGAGCTTCTTGAGGTAACACCGACAAGCCTTCGTATCCGTAAACGTATTCTGGACTCCAGAGACAGAAAACGTGCCGCATTCCGCAAGAGCTGATCGAACCTGGCTATCATTTACTGTTGAGCAGAAACCTTTTACAGTAATTCGGCGCAAAGCCGCATAGTGAATGCGGATGCTTTTATCCGCCTGACCTATATTTATATAAACTGCCATATGGGAAGCATTTCCTGTATGACAGTTTTTTTTCTGCATTTCTGAAAAAAATCCCGATAATTTCCGCCTAATTATTCTGAAATTTTAAATAATTTCAAGTTTTTTGATTTCTTATGTTATCACGCTTTACTTTGCTACAATATTTTTGTGAATTTTTTATCAAAATTACTCCGTATTTTTGTGAATTATTCATCGAATTCTCTATTGACGTCTGAAATCAGTTAAATTATGATGTGCGCATGATCATTTGACAAAAGTTTAACGTTAATGTTTTAACCACATGTTGCGTTTTATCTTTTGCCCGCCCTTCATATGTGTGCATGTTTTTTGTCAGTGCTGACAATTTTTTAACATGCTCTTTGTGCACAGTGCTGAATTTCAAAAATTTTTTTTAAGATTTTTCCAATAATTCAGCGTTCTGCAAAGTAAAATTTACAGTATTTTCCCCTAATTTTTTGTTCGTCATTTTGCACATAGCGACAAAATTCAGAATTTGCGTTTTTTTCAGAATTTTGATACTATATTAGTATCGAAACTGAAAATTCAATCAGATTGAATCAACAACGAAACGCAGCGCGGGGACTTACAAAAACTCTGCAGCATCTGCCGGCGAAAAAAGGATAAGCCCGCAGGACCACAGACCATTATCATATGAAAACAGGAGGATTCCACATGGCAAAGAAAGAAACTATCCCTACCATCATCGACACTCCAGAAGCCCTGACCGCGAAAATGGCTGCAATGAAAGAGGCACAGAAGATCTTTGCTACCTACACACAGGAGCAGGTCGACAAGATCTTTAAGGCAGCTGCTACTGCTGCTGACAAGATGCGTATCCCACTTGCCAAAATGGCTGTTGAGGAAACAGGCATGGGTATCATGGAAGACAAGGTTATCAAGAACCATTACGCAGCAGAGTATGTTTACAATGCATATAAGAACACTCAGACATGTGGTGTTGTAGAAGAAGACAAGGCATACGGACTCAAGAAGATCCTGGAACCTGTAGGACTGATCGCTGCAGTTATCCCTACAACCAACCCGACCTCCACAGCAATCTATAAATCTCTTATTTCCCTGAAAACCCGTAATGCGATCATCATCAGCCCGCATCCGCGTGCTAAGAAATCCACTATTGAAGCTGCAAAAGTTGTTCTGGAAGCAGCTGTTGCCGCAGGTGCGCCGGAAGGAATCATCGGATGGATCGATATCCCAAGCCTTGACCTTACCAACATGGTAATGCAGAACGCAGATATCATCCTTGCCACCGGTGGGCCCGGAATGGTCAAAGCAGCTTACTCCTCCGGTAAACCGGCTGTTGGTGTAGGACCCGGAAATACACCTGCCATTATTGATGACAGCGCAGATATCCGTCTTGCAGTTAACTCCATCATCCACTCCAAGACCTTTGACAATGGTATGATCTGTGCTTCCGAGCAGTCCGTAACTGTTCTGGAGAGCATTTATAAAGAAGTGAAGGAAGAGTTCCTTTACAGAGGATGCTACTTCCTTAAAAAAGACGAGATCGAGAAAGTCAGAAAGACCATCCTTATCAACGGTGCACTGAATGCCAAGATCGTAGGACAGAAGGCTGCTACTATCGCTGAAATGGCAGGCGTTACTGTACCGGCTGAGACCAAGATCCTGATCGGTGAGGTTGAGTCCGTTGATATCAGCGAAGAATTCGCACACGAGAAGCTTTCCCCTGTACTTGCCATGTACAAGGCCAAGAATTTTGACGATGCTGTTGCAAAGGCTGCGCAGCTCGTTGCAGACGGCGGCTATGGTCATACCTCTTCCCTCTACATCAACGTAAATGAAACAGAGAAGATGGATAAATTCGAAGCAACTATGAAAACCTGCCGTATCCTTATCAATACACCTTCTTCCCAGGGTGGTATCGGTGACCTTTATAACTTCAAGCTTGCTCCATCCCTTACTCTTGGCTGCGGTTCCTGGGGCGGTAACTCCGTATCCGAGAACGTTGGTGTCAAACACCTTCTCAATACCAAGACTGTTGCTGAAAGGAGAGAGAATATGCTCTGGATGAGAACACCGGAAAAGGTTTACTTTAAGAAGGGCTGTATGCCGGTTGCTCTTGATGAGCTCGGTACTGTTATGGGCAAGAAACGCTGCTTCATCGTAACAGACTCCTTCCTCTACAAGAATGGCTACACCAAACCGATTGAAGATAAACTGGATCAGATGGGCATCGTTCATACATGCTTCTCTGATGTAGCTCCTGACCCGTCTCTCGCTTCCGCCAAAGCCGGTGCCAAGGCTATGACAGCCTTTGAGCCAGACTGCATCATCGCTCTTGGCGGCGGTTCCGCAATGGATGCCGGCAAGGTTATGTGGATGCTTTATGAGAATCCGGACGCTGACTTTTCCGATATGTCCATGGACTTCATGGATATCCGTAAGAGAGTTTATACCTTCCCGAAGATGGGTAAAAAAGCTTACTTCGTAGCGATCCCGACCTCTTCCGGTACAGGCTCCGAGGTTACTCCTTTCGCCATCATCACAGATCAGGATACCGGCGTTAAATGGCCACTGGCTGATTACGAGCTTCTCCCGGATATGGCGATCGTAGATACCAATAACATGATGAGCGCACCGAAGGGACTTACCCGTGCTTCCGGTATCGATGTTATGACACATGCCATTGAGGCTTATGTTTCCATGATGGCTTCCGATTACACCGATGGTCTTGCACTGAAAGCAATCAAGCTTGTATTTGAGTATCTGCCGCGTGCATATAAAGATGGCAATGACGTAGAGGCCAGAGATCACATGGCTAACGCTTCCTGCATGGCAGGTCTTGCATTCGCCAATGCATTCCTCGGCGTTAACCACTCTCTCGCTCACAAGCTCGGTGCTTTCCACCACCTGCCACACGGTATCGCAAACGCAGTTGTTCTTCTGGATGTTATGCGTTACAACAGTGCTGAGGTTCCGACTAAGATGGGTACTTTCCCACAGTATCAGTATCCGAAGACACTTGCACGCTACGCTGAGATCGGACGTTCTGTAGGTCTTACAGGCAAGAACGATGCAGAAGTATTCGAAAAGCTTCTTGCTAAACTGGATGAGCTTATGAGAACTATCGAGATCCTGCCGACGATCCGTGATTACGGCGTAGATGAGAAGCATTTCCTGGAAACTCTGGATGAGATGTCCGAGCAGGCTTTCAATGACCAGTGTACCGGTGCCAACCCGAGATATCCGCTTGTATCCGAGCTGAAAGATATCTATCTGAAAGCTTATTACGGAGAAATGCCAAATAAAGAAAAGAAAAAAGCCAAATAAATGTGGAACATCCTTTTAACGAAACACAGTCGGGAGTCTATTCACTCCCGACTACGTTTCATTTGCTTATTCCCTCTTGCAAAAGATCCCCGATACAGGGCTGCATGAACAGACTGTACCGGGGATCTTTTATTCAACTGCTTTGTAATGATCGTTTATTTCAAGCCATACTCTGCTGCAAGTTTTTTAAATTCAGGAAGAGAATTCACAATTGTCTCATAGGATACACAATATGCAAGTCTCACATAACCGGGGCATGCGAAGGAGCTTCCCGGTACCATAAGGATGTTATATTTCTTACCGGCTTCACAGAAGGCTTTTTCGTCTTCAACCGGAGATTTTACAAAGAGATAGAAGGCACCCTGTGGTTTGATGCACTCAAATCCGCAGTCTTTCAGGCCATTATAAAGTGCCTGCCGATTTTTATCATAAGCTGCAAGATCAGTCTTGGCGTCTACACATTTTGCAACTACCTTCTGGATCAGGGACGGTGCATTTACACAGCCAAGTGTACGGTTTGCAATGGTTGCTGCAGAGATCAGCTCTTCGCTTCCGTCTGCCTCATCAGGGATCACCAGATATCCGATACGTTCACCCGGAAGGGAAAGAGATTTGCTGTAGGAATAGCCCACAACAGTATTGTTATAATATTTCGTCAGGTATGGGACCTCCACGCCATCATAAGCCAGCTCACGGTATGGCTCATCGGAGATCAGGTAGATCACGGTTCCGAACTCTTTCTGTTTTGCTTCCAGGATTGCGGAAAGTTTCTTGATCGTTTCTTCTGAATATACAACTCCGGTAGGATTGTGCGGGGTATTTACGATAACTGCTCTTGTCTTCGGTGTGATCTTCTGTTCAAACTCAGCGAGATTTGGCTGGAAGGTTGTGGTATCCGGAGAGATTTCCACAAGGACACCATCATAATTGCGGACATATGCACCGTATTCCAGAAAATAGGGTGCAAAAACGATCACCTCTTCTCCGGGATTCAGGATTGTTTTCAGGATCACATTCAGTCCGCTTGCAGCGCCGACGGTCATGATCAGATTCTTTGCGGAAAATTTCGTATCGAAACGTCTGTTGAGGGATTCTGCGATGGTCTGGCGTACATCCTCAAAGCCTGCGTTGCTCATATATCCGTGAAGAACTGTCGGATCCGTAGTGTTTACAAGCTCGATAATTGCTTCGCGGACGCTGTCCGGTGCCGGTACACTTGGATTTCCGAGACTGAAATCAAAAACCTTGTCTGCGCCATATTTCGCACGGAGGCGGTTTCCTTCCTCAAACATCATACGGATGGCGGAATTATTTTTTACGTAGGGTTTCATTTTTTCTGATATCATTTTGTGCTCTCTCCTTTTATCCGATTTTACAGGGTTTCATATCATTATTTCTACCATAGTCAGAATCTGTTGTACTGTCTACAATTTTACCCCGTCCTGCTTCAGCGTGTCAATACTTTGTCCAGGTAAAGTGCTTCATATTTCCTATGGACAATGCTAGTGTACCTGTTTGTCTTCCGGTTTCGTTCGCACGATCCATACTGACAACATGCTTCCCACCAGCGCGATCACGAATCCGGTCAGAACATCTGTCGGATAATGGACACCAAGATACAGTCTGGAAAATGCCACCAGTGCTGCCAGAACTACTGCCGGGATTCCGAATTTCTTCGGAAGCATACGGAGCATTACCAGAGCAACGGCAAAGGATGCTGTGGTGTGACCTGACGGAAAAGAGAAATCCTTCGGTTTGGTGATCATAGGGATGAGAGCTTCGATTTCCGCAAAAGGCCTTGGTCTTGCCACTATATTTTTGAGAAGCAGGTTGGTAACGATCGCCCCGAAGATCAGGGATAAGGCTGCCGCATAGCCTGTTTTTCTTGTCTTTGGAACAGCAAGAAGAACAACTGCACAGAGGATCCAGAACCATCCTCCGTTTCCCAGAAATGTAACAGATTTCATAAATGGTGTCAGCATATCCGTTCTTAAATATCGCTGGATCAGGAGAAGGATTTCTCCGTCCAGCTGTTGTATTGACTGTAAAATATTCATATACCTCTTACTGATCAGACGCTACCGCAATCTGCTTTGCCAGCTGTTCATAGCCATGCAGCTGCCCGGCAGTTTACCTGGTCAGATCAGCTTTCTCCTCTTTCTTTATTTTTCAGCAGACAGAGCAGCTTTCTTTTATATTTCTGCATCTGCAGCTGTCTGATTTACTTATTATCTATTATACTGTATTTTTCTTGATTTTCTAATAACAAAAGCTAAATATTTTATAAATAAAACGCCCCTGCACTGCCGAAATTTCACACAGTACAGGGACATCTCCTTTCCGTTACTTAAAACTTTCTATATAAACTTTTCTTTTTCTTTCAGGATGGCTGCGCTTTACGCTCCGCGCTCTGCCTCCCGCTCCTTATAATGATGTGCCTCCTCCAGCATCATATCTTTCACCTTCATCAGTCGGATCTGGGTACTTCTCTCGTTCTCGTCCAGCTTCATGGTGATGTATTTGATGTTTGCCTGTGCTTCCGGTATGATGACATGCTCCAGGGCGTTTACACGACGCCTTGTTTTTTCGATCTCAGAAGCCATCAGCTGACAGGCTTTTTCCACTTCTGCCAGTCGGAGCATATCCGGCAGGATATCTGCCAGAGATTTTACCGCTCCGTCCAGATCACTGGAGGTAAAAGCAAAACCATAGGAATAGATATCGTTGGCATCCGGGGTTCTTGTTTTGTATTCAAAAACAGGAATATCCACACTCATGACATTCTTTTTGCCGGTTTCCAGATAGACTTCCTGCTTGGGAGCCATCAGGGCAGTGTTCAGAGTCTCCTCCGACATTCCGGCTTTTGCAATGACAAAATTGGTGTTGGCACTTCGGATACCAGCCTCTACTTTTTTACGCAGCTCCATGTTCTCGCGCACCAGATCCAGGAACTGTCGCATCAGCTCGTCCCGCTTATCCTTCAGAAGCTTATGGCCACGGACTGCAGTCACCAGCTTCTTTTTCTGCTTCGTAAGCTCCATACGGGTAGGATTCACCTGTGTTGATGCCACAAATCATCCCCCCTTTATACTTTTCCGTAATACTGGTCAAGGAATTTGTCATCGATACGTTTCAGCTCGCTTCTCGGAAGAATGGAAAGCAGCTTCCAGCCGATGGCCAGGGTTTCCTCGATATCACGGTTTGCCTGATAGCCCTGGGAAACATATTCCTTCTCAAAAGCATCCGCAAATTTCGCATAGATCAGGTCAATGTCAGAGAGGGCAGCCTCACCAAGAATGGTCATCAGCTCTTTGGCCTCTTTACCACGGGCATATGCGGCAAACAGCTGGTTCATGGTGTTGGCATGGTCTGCTCTTGTCTTACCCTCACCGATACCTTTATCTTTCAGTCGTGACAGAGACGGAAGAACATCAATGGGCGGTGTGATTCCTTTACGGTAAAGCTCACGGCTCAGAATGATCTGTCCCTCTGTGATGTAACCGGTAAGGTCAGGGATCGGATGGGTCTTGTCATCCTCAGGCATGGTCAGGATCGGAACCATGGTGATACTTCCTGCTTTTCCTTTCTGACGGCCTGCACGCTCGTAGAGAGAAGCAAGGTCTGTATACATGTATCCGGGATATCCACGACGGCCCGGAACCTCTTTACGTGCTGCAGAAACCTCACGGAGAGCATCCGCATAGTTTGTGATATCTGTAAGGATTACAAGAACGTGCATGTCTTTTTCGAAGGCAAGATACTCTGCTGCTGTCAGTGCCATTCGCGGAGTAGCGATACGCTCAACAGCCGGGTCATTTGCCAGGTTTACAAAAAGAACAGTACGGTCTATAGCCCCAGTTTCCTTAAAGCTCTCTACGAAGAAGTTTGACTCCTCAAAAGTGATACCCATGGCAGCAAATACAACGGCGAACTGCTCGTCTTTTCCGCGAACCTTCGCCTGTCTCGCGATCTGTGCCGCAAGCTGTGCATGAGGAAGACCGGATGCGGAGAAGATCGGAAGTTTCTGCCCACGTACCAGGGTGTTCAGTCCGTCAATAGCGGATACACCGGTCTGGATAAACTCCTCCGGATAACTTCTGGCTGCCGGATTCATCGGCAGGCCATTGATATCTCTTCTCTCTTCCGGAAGGATCTCCGGACCGTCATCAATGGGACGGCCCAGTCCGTCAAAGACACGGCCCAGCATATCGCCGGATACACCAAGCTCCATGCTTCGTCCCAGAAAACGTACTTTACTGTTGGAAAGGTTGATACCTGTGGAACTCTCAAACAACTGTACCAGCGCATTGCTTCCGTCAATCTCCAGAACACGGCATCTTCTTGTTTCGCCATCGGCAAGCTCAATCTCACCCAGCTCGTCAAATGCCACATCTTCAACGCCTCGTACCAGCATCAAAGGGCCGGCAACTTCCTGTATGGTCCTATATTCTTTTGGCATTTTACAGGCCCTCCTTTCCCAGAAGTTCCGCAGTCTCTGCTGCAAGCTGGTGGGTTACCTTCTCATATTCCGCTGCCAGCTGATCTTCTTTTGTATATTTGTAACGGCCGATCTGCTCACGTACCGGAAGCTTTACGATATCATTGATATCTGCGCCCTGTTTCAGCGCATCCAGACCCGCATCATAAAATGCAAGTACCAGACGCATCATATTGTGCTGTTTTTCCAGAGATGTGTAGGTATCGATCTCGTGGAAAGAGTTCTGGTGGAGGAAATCCTCTCGGATGGAACGGGCTGCTTCCATTTTCAGTCGGTCACCCGGAGAAAGCGCATCCATACCTACCATCTTTACGATTTCTTCCAGCTCTGCCTCTTCCTGAAGAAGGGTCATCATTCTCTGACGGAGCTTCATCCAGTCATTCGCTACATTTTCGTCAAACCATCCGCCAACGCTGTCCAGATACAGAGAATAGCTGGTCAGCCAGTTGATCGCCGGGAAATGACGTTTGTATGCAAGGTTTGCGTCCAGTCCCCAGAATACCTTTACAATTCGAAGTGTCGCCTGGGAAACCGGCTCGGAGATATCACCACCTGGAGGAGATACAGCGCCGATCGCTGTCAGGGCACCCTCTCTTCCGTCTTTTCCACTGCAGATCACATGTCCGGCACGCTCATAGAACTGTGCAAGACGGGAACCAAGATATGCAGGATAACCTTCCTCGCCTGGCATCTCCTCCAGTCGTCCGGACATCTCACGGAGAGCCTCAGCCCATCTGGAAGTGGAATCTGCCATCAATGCTACGGAATATCCCATATCACGGAAATACTCCGCAATTGTAATACCTGTATAGATCGACGCCTCACGAGCTGCAACCGGCATATCTGAGGTATTGGCGATCAGAACTGTACGCTCCATCAGAGACTGTCCTGTTTTTGGATCCTTCAGCTCCGGGAACTCGTTCAGAACGTCTGTCATCTCATTTCCACGCTCACCGCAGCCGATATAAACCACGATATCTGCCTCAGCCCATTTTGCAAGCTGATGCTGGATAACCGTCTTACCGCTTCCGAACGGGCCGGGAACTGCTGCCACACCACCCTTGGCAATAGGGAACATGGTATCAATAACACGCTGTCCTGTTACCAGAGGTTTGGCTGGCGGAAGTTTCTTCTTATATGGACGGCCACGTCGTACCGGCCAGTGCTGCATCAGGGTCAACTCTTTATCGCCGTCTGCTGTGGAAAGAACTGCAACGGTCTCATCCACGGTAAACTCGCCGGATTTAATTTCCTTCAGAGTACCTTTCATATTGGGAGGTACCATGATCTTCTGTGTAACAACGATAGTCTCCTGAACGGTTCCAAGAACATCGCCGCCCTCCAGCTGATCTCCCACCTTCGCAACCGGAATGAAATTCCATTTTTTGTCCCGCTTCAAGGCAGGAACCTCAACGCCTCGTTTCAGGTTGTTGCTGCCTGCTACCTTCATGATGTCATCCAGCGGACGCTGGATTCCATCGTAAATGCTTGTAATAAGGCCAGGACCAAGCTCCACGGAAAGGGGCACCTCCATGGACTCTACCGGTTCTCCCGGACGAAGTCCTGAAGTCTCCTCATATACCTGTATGGAAGCCTCATCTTCATGCATCTCAATGATCTCACCGATCAGACGCTGGCTGCTTACACGAACCACGTCATACATATTTGCATCCCGCATACCCTTGGCAATTACCAGCGGTCCTGCCACCTTCTTAATGGTTCCTCTGCTCATCTGAACCAATCACCTGCTTTCTTGTCACTCATTACTGAAAAGAATATCGGAGCCAACTGCCGTCTCCACGGATTTCTTTACATTTTCGATACCTGCACCTGTATTTCCGGAAATTCCGGGAATCTGAATGATCGCAGGCATCAGCTCCTCACTGTATTTACTGATCTCTGCGGAAAGCTGGACCGCCAGCTGTTCCGTAATATAAATAACCGCATATTCACCGGCCGCCAGACGGTTAAGCTTCTCTTTACCTTCTGCAGGATCCTCCACCGGAAAAGTATCAAGGCCAAGAGCCGCAAACCCGTAAATGCTGTTATAATCACCTAAAACTGCGATCTTATACATACATTTCCCTTGCCCTTTCCCGGATAAACTCTTCCGGAAGGCCGCTGCGCTTTCCGGTGAGAATGATCCGCACCGTCTTGATCTCATTTTCACGGGCAAGCACATAGGCTACCAGCGGTCCCAGTGAAAATGAATTGTACAGCTGAGGGCGGATGGTCTCCATGATCTGGTTATCACACCATCTCTCAAAAGCGGAAGCTGATTCCGCCAGTGCCAGAGCTCCGTCCCCATATTTCGTTTCTGCCAGATAACCCATGATCTGATCCATTCCGCTTACTGCCGCGTGGATCAGTCTCTCCTTATCCAGTGTGTCACATTCTGCCATGGCTTTTTTCATAAAGTCCGAACTTTTTCCTGTTTTGCAGGCACGGACTGCGATCCGGATATCTGCTACCGCTACCGTGGATTCCGCATACTGCCGGACGATCTCTTCTTTTGACCGTTCTCCGGCTTTTTTTATGGCATCCAGTGCTGCCCTGTCTACGATAATATCCGCAAGCTGTCCGTCTCTTGTGTGCAAAAAGGTCTCATAGGCTTCTCTTGCCGCTTCCCGCATATCCTCAGGAAAACGATCATATTCCTTATCCTTCAGGAATTTCACCATATCCTCTCCGTCAATGGAACAGTCGCTGAAAAAAATATTCGGCGCTGCCCCTTGCAGGATGCTTGCCTTCACAGCCGCTTTCAGGTTATGGAAAAGATCCTGATAGGAAAGAACAGAAAACACAGATCGGTCCGCTACCAGCGAATCCATGATCTCCCAGATCTTTTCTCTCTCCCTGGAAAGAATGGCATCCGCACCGGCTGCAGGATCACCATTTCCCCAGCCCTTCTCTGTAAGGATCTGAAGGCACTGCTGCTCATCCTGACATGCCAGAAGCTGCTCGATCGCTGCCTGATTCAGAAGTCCGGTCTCCAGAACACGTATCCGCGCCACCGCATAGGCATAATCTTCACCAAACATCATTCACGCCCTCCTTTTTGCGATGGTGTTTTACGCAAACAAAATCTTTCTTACCTGATCCAGAAGCTCATCCCGCTTCTCTGCGAACATGGCATCAATGGAACAGTTTTCCTCAATGCCGCCGTATATCAGGATAAAACCTCCGTCTATGTTTCGGGTTTCACCGGAAATTTCCAGCACACCACCCTTTTTCTGTGCCAGGCTCTTTATTTCCTCACGGAAACCTGCCGGCATACGTTCCAGATCCTTTTTTGAAAAACAGATCTCTCCTTCTCTTGGAAGAAGATATTTCTCAGCCATATTCTTAAGGATCCCAAAATATTTTTCTTCATCCAGATTCTTCACACGGTCACAGGCATCTGCGATCACATTTCCGATCAGCTCCTGCTTGGCTGCAAGAACTGCGGTACGCTTCTTCATATCTGCAGCGGAAGCTGTCCGCTCTTCATAGCTTTTCACCTTTGCCCTGGACTGTTCTTCTCTCTGCTGCCGGATCTTATCTGCCTTTTCTCCGGCTTCCCTGAGGATCTCTGCGGCTTTTTTCTCCGCATCACTGATCGTAACGGCTGCAGAAGCATCGGCCTCTTCAAGAATCTGGCTTACCATCTTCTCTAATCCTGTCATGCTCTGCCCTCCTGATGAATCAAACCTGAATTCCGCTGACTGCAAGAATGGAGATCAGAAGAGCCAGAATCGCATATGTCTCAACCATTGCAGGGAAAAGCATGGCTTTACCGAACTGCTCCGGCTTCTTGGCTACGATACCGATGGAAGCTACGGAAGTTTTTCCCTGATGGATCGCAGAAAGAAGACCTGCGATAGCGATCGGAAGACAAGCCACAAAGATCATAAGACCGGTTTCCAGGGAAATATCAGCAACACCGCCGCCCAGGATACCAACCTTGGAAAGTGCAAGGAATGCTACCAGCAGTCCGTAAATACCCTGCGTACCGGGAAGAAGCTGAAGAAGCAGAACCTTGGCAAATTTGTCCGGGTCTTCTGTTACAACGCCTGCTGCTGCACGGCCGGCAGTACCAACACCGATGGCGGAACCTATACCTGCAAGAGCTACGGAAATTGCTGCTCCCAATAATGCCCAAACGATACCACTCATAATATTAATCCTCCTTAATATCTACATATTTTGTATTTTCGCGGAATGGGTGGAACTCTTTTCCCCCGCCCTCAAAGAATTTGCCGAAAAACTCTACATACTGTAATCGGCAGGTGTGCACGTATGCACCCAGAAGATTGATCAGAAGGTTAAAGATATGACCAATCACAAATACAAGGATAAATACGATCCATCCCAGAATACTGTCTCCCAGCATACTTCCCATCTGGTTCATAACTGATGCGATAACTCCGGTAGCAAGTCCCAGGGCCAGAAGTCTGGAATAGGAAAGGATATCACTGACCCATCCCGTGATATTGTAAAGATCGTAGGCTCCAAGCGCCAGCCTCAGGAACGGATTCTTCTTGTCTCTTCCTGACATAAAGAGAATTCCCACAGCACCGATGATCGCCATCCATTTTCCGACCTGTATCACTGCCGGTGAAAGATTCAGATCCATCTGAGAAATAGAACGGAACATGCTGCTTGGGATAAAGATCAGGATCAGTCCCATAAGAAGCAGGAACCAGAGTACTACGTCACAGAAAAAGTCGAGATATTTTCTGTCACGTAACAGCATGTAGCCCTTAAGACCCATTCCCAGAAACATATGGATCAGACCAAACAGCATGGAGAACACCAGAAGTCTCATTGGCTCATTTAACGGTGCAAACCATACCGGCTTCACCGTGACCGGCCTGTGCAGATATACCTTCGAAAATACATCGATAAAATCTCCGAAATATCCGCCAAACATCACGCCCCAGAACAAAGTGGACAATCCACAGTACATAAAAAGCCGGATGGATTTCTGCATTCCGCTCTCCATCCTAGGGAACTTCAGAAGTACTCCCAGACAGACTGCAAAGACGATCAGTCCATATGCTGCGTCTGACAGCATCAGTCCGAAAAGAAATACATAGCAGGCCGTCATAATCGTGGAAGGATCGATCTCTCCCTTTCCAGGAAGACCAAATGCTGCCAGAACTCCCTCTCCTGCTGCTCCGAATTTACCGTTCTGAAGGGCAACCGGAACATTTTCTCCCTCAGCATCTTCTGCTTCAAAAACAATATCGTACTTCTCCGTAAGCCGTTTCTCCATTGCAGAAACCTGTTTCTTCGGAAGATATCCTGTCACAAAAAAAGTGCTCTCCGACTGGCGGAGCTGTCCTAATACCTCATATTTCTGTGCACGGATCCGGAAATAATCGGACAAAAGCTGAAGAGAGCTCTTCCTGTCGTGAAGAGCGCGTATCTGTTCCCGGATCTGTTCGGACTCTTCCTGAATGCGTACCACTTCATTCTTAAGGTTCTCCAGCTCCTGTGCCGGAACCTCTGATACCAGCTGTGCCGGTCTTGCAAATCCCTGCATCCGAAGCGCTTCTTCCAGTTCCTGTGCCTGTGCTTTCAGGCAGACAACCACCAGGCTCAGCTTACCGGCGTCATTTGAGATTTCCCGAATGTCAAAGGCTTCAAGCTGTGGTGCATCCGCTGCCAGCTGACTGTATACCTGATCCAGAGTTATATTTCCATCAATACTTCCCACAAGTACCGCTGCTTTCGCTGTACCGCCGAAGTTCATCGGAATATCCAGCTTCAGCCATGGAGCAAGAGCTGCTTCCTGCTGCTCGATCTTAACTGCTGCCGCATTGTTCTCTGTAAGCTTCTTCCGGTATCCCTGGATTTCTCTGGCTGTTCTCAGGATCTCTTCCTGATCCCGGATAGCTTCTTCCTCCTGCTTCCTTCCGATCAGCGGTTTCCCTGCCAGGGATGCCAGCATGGATTGCTTTTCCTTCGAAAATTCATCCAGTATTTCGATTGCCTGATCGCAAAGGGATGCGTTCTTCTCAAAGATCAGCCGGGCATTCATAGTATCCATCGTCTTAAGCTCCGGATCCAATTCTGCTGCATCGATCTCCAATACTCCAAGTGACTGCAGTTCTTCCAATATGGCCTTACGGTTCTTTTTCATTGCGCAGATACTGATTCGCTGCATCTGCAATACTGCCATTTTCGCACTCCCCCTCTCAGAACAAACTGTCCATTACTGTCTGGATTGCCTGCTCGTGCTTCGACTCCGCTTTCTTTTTCAAAGCTGCAAGCTCTTCCTCCGCCTGTCCAACGACAGTGTTCTCTGTACTGTGTGCACGTTCTTCGGCTGCTTTCATATCAGATGCCGCCTGTTCGCCGGCGGCTGTTTCCGCCTTTCTGATAATATTCTCTGCCTCTTTCTCAGCTTCGCTGATGATACTCTGTGCACGGACGGATGCATCCTTTATCTTCTGCTGTGCTTTTGCCTCCGCCTCTTTCACTGCCTTGATCGTTTCCTGGATCATCTGATCACCGCCTCTCTGCATATCCAAATTGTACCACAATCGCTTTTTTAAAACAATGTTTATTATGCAATTTAACGAGAAATTTATTTATATTGTGTCAAAAAATCGTCATATGTGTTATATTTTTGCCATTTTTTCGCACACTTTTTATTTGTTTATTCTATTCATATTTTTTATTTTTATTCAAAAAAGCCATCAGCCCGATGAAAATGTTTTTTACATCTTCATCAGACTGATGGCTTTCAATTATGAACAGACGGTGAATGCGGACTAACCTATTCACCCGACCTACAGTGGCTATCTGTTCTATTTGTTAATTGTACAGGTAATTTGCAATGTCTTCGCTTTTGATATTCTCAGCATCAATCCATATCGGATCAAGTAAAACCTTCTTATCAATCTTTGTTTCCTTCTTCGGTGCAGTAGACTGAATAGCCGCCCACATGGTCTGATATCCCATCGCATAAGGATTCTGTGAAAGCACTCCCAGTTCTTCCCCTTTCTGGATCGCTTCCTGCTGTTTGCTGGTTGCATCTACGCCTACCATAGCAACTTTATTTTCTCCTGTGTCCTTATTTACCTCCAGAAACATTTCAGAAACCTCGGCATTGGTGCAGAAAACACCATCCAGTGCCGGATATTTATCCAGAACTTCCTTCATGGCTTCCTTCATATCATCAACCTGGTCAGAATATACGGTTTCCACCACTTTAATATCCGTATAATTTGCAATATTATCCAGAAATCCCTTTACACGTTCCTGAGCGCTCTGTGTTTTCTCCTGTGCGGAAAAAACAGCCACATTTCCCATTTTTCCAATGGCGCTGCCAAGCTTATATGCTGCATATTTGCCGATCTGTGTATTGTCTGTTCCACGGAAAGCTCTGACCAGCTTCGTATCACTGACATTGGAATCAAATGCGACCACCGGAATTCCGTTCTCTTTCGCTGCTTCCAGCTGTGCCTGACAGGAATCCATATCTCCGGCAGAAAGACACACTACAGATGGATTCTCAGCGATCACTGCATCAAGAGTATTGATCTGACTTTCTACGTCCTCTTCATCATCCGGACCCTCAAAGGTCATCGTGATCTGCTTGTCTTTTTTGAAACCATACGCTTCATTTACGTCCTTGACAGCAGCTTCCATTCCTTCTTTTACTTTATTCCAGAACTCGCCTTTTTTGCTTTTGCTGACAACAGCTATTCTGGCACCTTCTTCAATAGAAAGAGTGTCATCGATCTCAGGGATCAGCGGGCTTTTTTCTTCTTCCACTTCGGTTGCTTCAGGGGTTTCCTGGACATCTGCTACAATCGGTGCAACAAGCTTTTCTACTTCTTCTTTCTGACAGCCTGTCAGCAGGGTTGCCACAGCCAACAAGGCTGCTGACGCTACTGCAGCTCTTTTCATTGTAATCTCCTCTTCCTCGCTGGTTACTGTTCTTTATCGTCTGCCTTGTCCGTCCACAGTAACTTATACTTTACAAAAATCTTACATTTGGTTACTTGCTTTTTACATTATACACTTTTTCGTATTTCCGTCCAGAGTTTTTACACTTTTTTCACAAAATCCAGAAACGCGCTTCCCTGTGGCTCTGTTTCAAACTTCATCATTTTTCCTGTTCTGGGGTGTTTGAATTCCAGACAACTGGAACAAAGTCCCAGTGATGTACCTTTTTCTCCCGAAGGATTATATTTCCGGTCTCCAAGAAGGGGCAGTCCCTCATGAGAGAGCTGCACACGGATCTGATGATGCCGACCTGTTTCCAGCCTGATCTTAAGAAGTGTCCGGGATTTTCCGTTTATCTCCTGCTGATCCAGAACTTTATAGTGAAGGATCGCTTTTTTTGCTCCCGGTGTATTGGCAGACACCACCTGAGACATGTTGGCTTTTCCATTTTTTTTCAGATAGTCTGTAAGAGTCCCTTCTGAGCTCTTTGCTTTTCCCTCTGTTACTGCCAGGTAATATTTTCCGGCGCCTCCTGCCATCATCTGTTTACTCAAATTTCCTGCTGCTTCGGATGTTTTCGCAAATACAAGAATGCCTTCTACCGGCTGATCAAGGCGATGTACTACTCCCAGATATGGGATCTTTCCCGGTGTTTTTTGTGCCAGATAATTTTTCAGAGCACTTTCCATATCCATTGTTCCTATTTTTGCTGCCTGCACCGGCATTCCTGCTGTTTTTCTGCACACAAGGATCTCTTTGTCTTCATATAAAATATTTTCTTCAATCTGATAATTCCACATATTTTCTCATCTTACTTCCTTTCTCACAGAAGTATAACTGATGATGTTTTTGATGGCAACTGATAAATATAACTGTCCGGAAAAATCTCTGATTGAAAATTTTGCTCTCTGCTCGGATCATATTATTTTATCCAGGGCTTTTCGGAACGGTTGTATACTTAATATATGCAATCTTATATACACAACGAGACGGTCATCACTTTTTTTACTTTTACAGTTTCCAAAAATGATGACCGTCTCAACACTCTTCGTTATTCAATTTTTCTTCCTCTTCGTTCTTTCGAATAAAGTTTTCTTGTTATACTTATTATACTTATCAATCGAAATCTTTGATTTTATATACTTTATAAAATAATTTCGATTCTCTTTATTCAATTTTGAAATTTTTCTTTTTCAGATTCTCTCTTCTTTTTTATTTCCTGCTCATAAACGACTGATATATGTAAGTATATCTCTTCGATTATTTAGAAAGTTTTATAGATCAGAAATCATTTTTTACGATGTTTGATTTCCTGTTTATCTGAAGAATTTCGGTGGTTATACTTTTTCCTGTTCACTAAACAATTCTGGACTTAACTTCTTAAATTCAAAACCATTTGTCATCTCTGTACTTTGCAATCTGCTGATTCAAATCGACCTATTGGGATTTTCTCCTCTGCAGTTCTTTAAAGTATCCTGGAAAAAAGTTCCTGCCCGATTCTTCTATTTTTAATATCCTCTCAGATATTCTTCTGATGCAAAGCTTCAATCCATATCCTAATGGTTCTGATATGCATTTCAAAGTATCGTTCTCATCTTCACGTTTGTTCTTGGAATCTCTTCTTTCCAACGAACCGGTGAGTTGAGGGTTTTACTCTTTCGGGAAATATTTCTTTACATATTTCCTGAAATCTTTGTATCAGGTGTGTGACAGTTGTTCAATATGAGTTACCGATTCTATATTACCTGAAATACTGATTTCCTTTTGTTTCTGATTTCTTAAAATATAAGTAAGATTTAAGAGGATCTTATTTATATTTCATAAAAGAAACTTCTGTTTTCTTAAGGTGTATCATATGTGATCTGTATCAGGTCTTTCTTGCAGGAAATCCGGTTCCTGTCACTCTCATATTGATGATGGTGTTTGTTTATGTTCCCACTGGAATCACCTTTTCCTTTCTTCATCCTTCATGTGCATCTATGCTATGAATTGAATGATTTTCTTTTTTGTTTTTCTCTTGTTGTTTTTGATGGTCTTATAATAACATCGTTGCGGGTATTTGTCAATACATTTTTGTGTTTTTATGCTATTATTTTTATTTATTTGTTTTATTAGGTGTTTATATTTTATAATTTGTTTGTGTTTTTATTATTTTCTGTTAATTTATGCTATTGTGAAGTTGTGAAGGTAGGGTATGTCGCGAACGGACGGCCGTGAAGGACGGGCGGGGCGGGTGAGGCTTCGGAGGTCTAGTGCTTCTAAGGCTGCAGGGATTCTGCTAAAACCGCTGAAAAAATCCCAGAACTCGCTTACGCTCAAACAGCTGGGATTTTTCCAGCAACGCAGCCTCCCCGCGGCCTAAGAAGTACTACGACTCCTGCAGAGTCACCCGCCCCGCCCGTCCTTCCCGCCCTGACTTTCGAACATGGAAAATTAGTTAGAAAAGTTTCTGTGTGACTGTATTGGCACTGCAAACATTGCAATGTTTGTACTTTACAATGTTTGCAGGGGATTGAGATAAACTTTATTCGAAAGAACGAAGAAGAAGAAAAATTAAATAACGAAGAGTGTTGAGACGGTCATCATTTATTGAGCTTTTCTTGATATTTTTACCGGGGCTGGGGTTTGTCTCTGGGAATGTCAGCGTGAGGTGTCCTGTGGGGAGCAGGGGCTTCGGAGTGAGCCTTTGGTCATACTTGGCGGCTGAGGTGACCTGTGGAAAGGTATTCTGCGGATACAGGCCGCAGAATAAGGCCCATCTGTCTGAGCCAGGTACGCATCAGCGTACATGGCGAGTTATGGGCCGGACTTTTCACAGGTTGCCTCAGACGCTTAGTATGACCAGGCGAAACGACAGCCTCTGCTCCCCACAGGACACCTCACGCGTCCGCATCGTCATAAGTATCCACAACCCTAAAAACTCCCCACAACCACACCTCTAAAAGTAAAAAAGCAGACCGGCGACCTCGATCAAAACGGTCACCAGTCTGCAAAACAACACGGAAATTCTTAAATTACTATATTCCGCTCTGCAGCATATTCATGAACACACTTCCATCACCTTCACGCTCTATATGTGTTCAATCCCTGCATCTATTTACGATTATAATTGATCAGACAACCCTTAAGGATGATCTCTCTCTCATCATCTGTCAGCTCACCCAGAGTTACATCGAACTCCTTCAAAGAATCACCTTCAACAGTATATCCCTTGATCACGTCTGCCTTTTCCTCAACTGCCTTACGGATTCCCGGGAAGAACAGGTAATCACCGTTCTTGAACGGAAGATCTCCGGACGGGATCAGGAATGGAAGCATACCCCAGTTGATCAGATTGGAACGATATCTCTTGGTTGCATACTCATTGGCAATGTTTGCCCAGCCGCCAAGTACCTTCTGGCAGGATGCAGCCTGCTCTCTGGCAGAGCCATCGCCCGGTTTCACTGCAAAGATGGTGCTTCCTACACCAAGGTTTGTCTTGTCAACATCCGGGTAGGATTTATGGATGGTTTCCATAACCGGTTTCAGTTCCGGAACAGCCTCTGCCGGGCAGTTACCTGCCTGGATCGCCTTCTGTGCTGCCTGGATCTCTTTTGCACGGCCAACATAAGCCGGATCCTTTCTGGACAGTGTGAACTCTGCAAGTCCAAGCGGATTGGAACGGTAGGAAGATGTCTCGCCAGACGGGATCAGCTCGTCAGTGGTAGTAACCGGATCGTGGATCTCGGAAACAACCTTCAGGATCAGGTTGTCTGCAAGTGCAGCCATCTCCGGCCAGTCTTTGATATTCGGTCCAAACTGGATCTCTACGCTTGGATCTGCCACGCCCTTGCTATCAAATACACGGTTCTCGTAGATAGACTTATCGAAGTAGTATTTATGCTCGGAATAGCTTCCGTCAAACTCCTCTGCTGAGGTAAGGAATCCCTTGTTTGCTGCTGTAGCTGCAATGGAACGTGCATCCATAAGTGCAACCGAAGAGATCTGACCGTTCTGGATCTTGGAGCCTTCACGGTTCGGGAAGTTTCTGGTTGTATGACGGATACTGAATGCATTGTTTGCAGGTGTATCTCCGGCGCCGAAGCACGGTCCGCAGAATGCAGTTTTCACAACTGCGCCTGTTCCGATCAGTTCTGCAAGAACACCATTCTTAGCCAGTTCCATGTAGATTGGAGTACTTGCCGGGTATACACTTAAGGTGAAGGCATCATGGCCGATATTTTTGCCCTTGAGGATATCTGCTGCAGCGCAGATATTCTCGAATCCACCGCCTGCACAACCGGCAATGATTCCCTGCTCAACATAAAGCTTGCCATCAACTACCTTGTCTCTCAATGTGAACGGAATCTTTCCGTCAAGGCTTACCTGTGCTCTCTTCTCCACATCTGCAAGGATATCGTCAAGGTTTGCCTTCAGCTCATCGATGGTGTAGGTGTTACTTGGGTGGAACGGCATTGCGATCATTGGTTTGATCTCACTGAGGTCGATCTCTACACAGCCGTCATAGTATGCAACGTTGCCCGGTTTCAGTTCTTTATAATCCTCCGGTCTTCCGTGGATCGCATAGAATTCCTCGATCTTCGCATCTGTCTGCCAGATGGAGGAAAGACATGTGGTTTCTGTTGTCATAACATCAACACCGATACGGAAATCTGCGCTTAAGCTGGCAACGCCTGGTCCAACGAACTCCATAACCTTATTCTTCACATAGCCGTTGGCAAAAACCTCGCCGATGATGGCAAGCGCAACATCCTGCGGTCCTACACCCGGACGTGGAGCACCTTTCAGATAAATAGCAACTACTCCTGGCATATTAATATCGTATGTCTGGCAGAGAAGCTGTTTTACAAGCTCCGGTCCGCCCTCTCCCATAGCCATGGTTCCAAGCGCTCCGTATCTTGTATGACTGTCGGAACCGAGGATCATTTTTCCGCCGCCTGCAAGCATTTCTCTTGCAAACTGATGGATAACTGCCTGATGAGGCGGTACATAAACTCCGCCGTACTTTTTGGCACAGGTGAGACCAAACATGTGGTCATCTTCATTGATGGTTCCACCTACTGCACAGAGGGAGTTATGGCAGTTGGTCAGTACATATGGTACCGGGAACTTCTCAAGTCCTGAAGCTCTTGCAGTCTGGATGATTCCCACAAATGTGATATCATGGGAAGTCAGTTTATCGAATTTGATCTGAAGTTTCTCCATGTTATCGGATTTATTATGAGCCTTGAGAATAGAATATGCGATGGTATTCTTAGCAGCCTCTTCTTTCGCTACAGGCAGATCAGCCTGGTTCTCGGGAATGATTTCCTGTCCGTTCTGAAGATAAACGCCGGTATCGTAAAGTTTCATTTCGGTTCCTCCAATCTGTAATGATTCTTTTTTTCATAATTTCGTTTATTATAGAGGATTTTTACACATTAGTCAATAAAAGTGAGCACACCTGGTGCATTGTTTTGTGTACAAGCGTTATTGTCCTGTGCTTTACTTTCCCTGCAAAATCCGCTATACTGAAGACCATATCGGACGGATATTCATATTCTGCCGGCTGTGGCAGTTTCAATACGGAGGTACTGTTTATGTTTCGTTTATGGGGAAAAATATGGAAAGACAATCGCATGCTTCAGGACACCGTTGTCTGTGATGACAGCGATGATACCAGAACCCACAAGATCTTTCACGGACTTGAGGAAATCTGTTATCAGATGGATCTGGGAAATCCTATCTGGCTGGATGCCACAGTGCGGGATTTCAAAAAGCATGATAAGGCCCGCTTTTATCAGGATAATTTCATTGAACATATTGAATTCGACTACCTGGAGATCCAGGTGATCGAGGAAGACTGAGTAACATATAAAAGGACGCAGGAAAGCCACGAATGCTTATCCTGCGTTCTCTTTTTACTGTCACACAAAAAAACTCTCCGGCGGATACAGAGAATCGTATCTGCCGGAGAGTTTTTTTTTGCATCCGGTTCCCTTATTCCGGAATATCTTTGTGTACATTTTTGTATTTTCTCAAATATACCGGGATATGTTTTTACTCTGCATTCATAAACTCCCGTATGATCTCCCGCATGATCTCTTCCTCCTCCGGAGAAAGCATCTTGCTGAAGTGGCTTCCGGTAGCAGCCGTCTGACGGATACTTCTAGTGATCTTATCTACGATTTCTTCCTGCAGAACAGGATCCGGCTTTTCTGCGACCGGTACTTCCTCCACCCAGGTACGGACCTGTTCCACATAATCTGCAAGAGAAGCCATCACAAGCTCTTCCTTATAAGAAAAGTCCAATGCCTGACGAAGAAGAAGCAGTACTACCGGCACTGCCGCCCCTATATAAAGATAAAGCATAGACAATCCTTCCCTGTATCCCAGTCTGCTGTTGAGAAAAACAGACAGTCCAAGAAGAAATGTACAAAACAGTGACGGATACCACACAAATCGGTTCATCCGATGCCAGAGCCTGTCCCTTGATTTCCACAGGTTCAGCCATTTTTCTTTGAGATTCTGTAATCGCTGCGTATTTCGGATCATTCTTCGGTAGGTAAGGTTTGTTGCTAGCATCCCCAGACCGCCGATACATCCCATGGATGTCATGACGTAAAGCGGGATGTTCAGCTTCATGATCATCTCCAGCATAAGCCCTCCCTTTTTCACTGCCGCACAGTGCCTGAGCGTGCTTTTGTTCTTTAGCCGCACTGCTCATCGCCTTAGGAATATTATACTTCTATATAACTTAACTGGAAAGAATTTTCGTTCGTCAAATGCTGCCCCTGTTTTCGGTCTTTTTACATTTCCTGCAGTGCTTTGACTACATTTTCAAATTTCATGAAGTGAGAAGCCTTTACGAGGATGGTATCTCCAGGTTTCACATATGTGTTCAGGGTCTTAAGAAGGCTTTCCAGATCTTTTTCCCGGATGACTGTCAGGTCCGGATTGGTCTGAGATGCCTTTTCCGCGATATGGGCTGCAAGTGGTCCTACGCAGATGCATGCATCGATCCTGCACTGACCTGCATGAATGCCTACACCTTCATGAAGTGCAGCTTCATCCGTTCCAAGCTCACCCATATCGCCAAGGATGGCAACCTTTCTTCCAAGTCCGTCCTGAAGAACATCCAGGGAAGCCTTCATGGACATGGGATTTGCGTTGTAGCAGTCATCTACGATCATGAATTTACCGGTCTCGATCATATTGAATCTTCCGCTGACCGGTTCCAGGCTTTCGATGCCATTTTTGATCTGCTCTGCATTCAGTCCGTAAAATCTGCCCACAGCTGCTGCTGCCAGTGCATTGGATACCATATGACGTCCCGGCATTGGAATATCTACATGAAATGTCTGGAGCTCTCCGTTCTCTGCCATTTTTCCTTTCAGACAGATGTCACAGCTCATTCCCTTCAGGCCACGGCTTTCCACATTTTCACAGGTAACAGAAGCATTTTCTCCGTTTCCGAAAAATACTGGCTGCATGCCGTTGTATTCCTTTACTGTAGAAAGCTTATCATCATCACCGTTAAGTACGATATTTCTCTTCACATACTGAAAAATCTCTGTTTTTGCCTTCAGGACGCCGTCTCTGTCCCCAAGGTTTTCCAGATGGCAGGTTCCGATGTTTGTGATCACGCAGGTGTCCGGTTTTGCGATCTTTGCAAGACGGGTCATCTCACCGAAATCACTGATTCCCATTTCCAGAACTGCGATCTCATCTTCATCACGAAGGCGGAATACTGTCAGTGGAAGTCCCAGCTCATTGTTGAAATTCCCCTGGGTTTTCAGTGTACGGTATTTTTCCTTCAGCACAGAGGCAATCACCTCTTTTGTACTGGTCTTTCCAACGCTTCCTGTGATTCCCACAACCGGAATATCAAGCTGCTCCAGATAAAACTCCGCAATGTCTTTTACTGCCTGAAGGGAGGAGCCTACCTGGATATACGGATGATCCGCCCCTTCAAGAGTTCTCTCGGATAAGGTCGCGAGTGCACCTGCTTCCATTACCTGCGGGATAAAACGGTGAGCATCCACACGCTCTCCTACTACCGGTACAAAAAGACCTCCTTTTTCCACCTTACGGCTGTCCGTTGTGATCGCAGTCACTTCCTCCTGAAGTTTTTCCTGCGGGCCGTGGTAAATACCATTGCAGACTTTTGTGATATTTTCCAATGTAAGATTTTTCATGAATAAAATCCTTTCTTTTGCCAGAAACTCCTCCTGTCAACAGGAGGAGTTACGGTCAGATATTTTATTTGCTGTATTTCTTAAAAGAAATGCGGATCAGTTCTTCACAGAGGTCCGGATAGTCGATTCCCAGGACCTTTGCTTCCTGAGGGATCAGACTGGTGGGTGTCATTCCCGGAAGTGTGTTTGCCTCCAGGCAGTACATATCACCGTTTTCTTTCATCATGAAGTCAAAACGTGCATAGCCCTCAATGCAGAGAGCCTTTGCGCCAGCTTCCGCATAATGCTGCATCTTCTCAGTCAGTTCCGGTGAGATCTCAGCCGGACAGGTTTCTACTGTGGAGCCTGCCTGATATTTGTTCTTGTAATCATAAAAGCCCTGCTTCGGTGCGATCTCGATGATCGGATAAGCCTTTCCGTCTACAACTGCAACGGAAAACTCACGGCCACTGATATACTCTTCAACAACTACCTCATCTTCATAAGAATAAGCACCATCAATGGCATCCTCATATTCTTTCTGGTTGTTTACAATATAAACACCTACGCTGGAACCACCGCAGCATGTTTTTACAACAACAGGAAATTCCATACCAAGATCATGGATGTTTCTTGTACAGTTTTCTTTCAGCATGGAAACGCCTTTCGGTGTCGGTACCTGATCCATGAGAAAGATCTTCTTGGTGAGGCCCTTATCCATAGCAAGGGCACTGCTTAAATATCCGGTTCCTGTGTAACGGATTCCCAGAAGATCGAAGGTTGCCTGAACCTTTCCATCCTCTCCGTTGGAACCGTGAAGTCCCATAAATACAATGTCTGCTGCCTGACACAATTCCAGTACATTCGGTCCGAAAAAGCTTCTTCTTGTGCGTTTGATCTCTTCGATATCATCATCGAAGCTTCTCATATACTCTGCCGCAGAATCTACCTCATAATCTTTATCTCCAAAGGGCTCATCCCAGTCCACCGGCTCCAGTCCACAGAAAATATCTACAAGAATGGCATTATGACCTTTTTTACGAAGTGCCTTGCAGACATCGGTTCCTGTTACGATGGAGATCTCTCTTTCTGTACTGGTTCCGCCTGCCAATACAACGATATTCATACTTTCATCTCCCTTGATGATCTTGTGTTTTCTTTCTTCGTATTGTTTTAATATTTCTTTTAATCTCTTATTCATAAACTACGATTGGTACTCCTACACTAATATTATTATAAATGATTGCCGCCTTATCCTTCGGGGTGTTTACACAGCCATGAGAACCATTTGTGATATAGATCTGCCCGCCATACTGTGAACGCCAGCTTGCGTCATGGATTCCGACTCCTCCGGAAAACGGCATCCAGTATGTAACCGGTGATGCATATCCAGGTCCCTTCAAAACTGCCGGTGAACGCATGGCATCCAGTGCAAAGCATCCGGTTGGTGTGGAATGGCCCTTTCGGACACAGCCGGTAACTACCGGTGTATCTACCAGAAGCTGTCCGTCTTTATAGAATACCATTCTCTGGTTGGTCAGGTCAATCTCTACATATGTATTTCCGATATCATTGGTATCTCTGCAAAGTCCGCTGTAAGCATACGCCGGCTGTCTCACTTCTGTAGTTCCTGCAAGAATGGCATTATAAAGCCATTCAGTCTCTGCGGTCTGATCGATAGCCCATCCGTAATCACCGCCTTTAATGGTTTTCTGGCGGCCATCGTAGGTGGTAAATGTCCTCGTGCAGCCAAAGGTATCATATTTATATCCCAGGCTGTTCACATAAGCTGCAACCTGATCTTTATTTACTATATAATCTCCGTTTGCGTCCCTGACCAGCCAGTCTTTGATGGTATTTCGGTCAAGCTGTTCCGACCGGTCCGAAAAATCATAGGTGATCACGCAGCTGGTAAGCTTGTTCATCTGGTCACAATCTTTTTTCAGAGCTTCATCGTCTTTATATATCGATGGTTTTTTGTAGCAGTTTTTCTTTTCCAGACTAACTGTTTTGTCTCCTGCGGAAACAGCTGCACGGATCACATTCTGAACCTTTTTTGTATCCAGGGTCGTTCCTTCTTTTTCCGGCTGGATCTCGTAGGTTTCGCCATTATCCTTAATGCATGCGTCTGCAGGCTTTTCCATATTGTCCTTCTGCATGCATTTCAGATTCTTCACAGCCTCTGTCAGCTTGTTCTGATCTTCATAAGCAGTATCCGTTGCCAGTGTATATTTTTTCTTCTGATTAAAAGCAAGGAACCATTTGTACCGGTCCTGTTTCTTGATCAGCTTTTTGGCTCCGCCATCCGGCTTGTAGACCAGGCCGGCTTCTTTTGCGGTAATGCTCTCTTTTCCGTTGTTTCTTGTATCAACGGTAAGAACATATGCCTGCACTTCCTTTGCAAGAAGCTTTTCTGTTTCATCTGCAGTTTTATAGGAGCAGTTAAAACCATTCACCTGAGATCCCGGCAAAAAATGATCTGTAAAATAGTGTACACCATATCCATAAGCCCCTGCTGTAAGGATCAGCAGGATCATGATCAGTGCAATGACCAACTTTTTGCCCGTTTTCATTTTTTCTTTTTCCTCATCCATGAGCTCTCTCCAATAGTTATGACTGCCCGGTATTACGCGTGCTGAAATACCGGGCAGTCTGATGTGATCGATTTATTTCTCCAGAAGTTTTTCCACACTTACAAGCTTCACACAGAGAACAAATACCTCTGCTGCCTTGCCAAGCTCCTCAACGCTTGGGTAGCTTGGTGCAATACGGATATTGCTGTCTTTCGGGTCCTTTCCATATGGATAGGTTGCGCCTGCTCCAGTCATAACAACGCCTGCTTCTTTTGCTTTGGCAACGATGGCTTTCGCACAGCCTTCCATAGAATCAAAGGAAATGAAATATCCGCCGTGAGGTTTGGTCCACTCACCGATTCCAAGTCCGTTAAGCTCTTTATCCAGTGTTGCGAGAACAAGCTCGAATTTCGGACGAAGGATGTCTGCGTGTTTCTTCATATGCTCATGCAGTCCGTTGATATCTTTGAAGAAACGAACGTGACGAAGCTGGTTCAGTTTGTCGTGTCCGATGGTCTGTACAGTCATGTATTTGCGGAAGTCATCCAGGTTCGCCTTGGATGCAGCAACTGCTGCGATACCGGAACCAGGGAAGCTTACCTTGGAGGTAGAAGTAAATTTATAAACAATGTCCGGATTTCCTGCTTTCGCACACTCATCAAGGATCTCAAGAAGGAAATCCTGATTGTCATCATAGAGATGATGGATGCTGTAAGCGTTATCCCAGTAAATACGGAAGTCCGGTGCAGCCGGCTTCAGATGCGCAAAACGCTTAACTGTTTCTTCGGAATAGGTGTAGCCCTGCGGATTGGAATATTTCGGAACACACCAGATTCCTTTTACTGCCGGATCTTCATTGACATATTTCTCAACCATGTCCATATCCGGGCCTTCCGGAGACATCGGAATGTTGATCATCTCAATGCCGAAAAATTCTGTGATACGAAAATGACGGTCGTATCCTGGTACAGGACAGAGGAATTTCACCTTGTCAAGCTTGCACCATGGTGTATTTCCCATTACTCCGTGGGAATAGGAACGTGCAATGGTATCGAACATTACGTTCAGACTGGAGTTACCATAGATGATGATGTTCTCTGGCTCTACCTCTGACATCTCACCGAGAAGTCTCTTGGCTTCCGGGATTCCGTCGATGACTCCATAGTTACGGCAGTCCACACCGGTCTCACATTTCAGATCTGCATCCCCTGCAAGTACTTCCATCATTTTCATGGAAAGATCAAGCTGATCCGGTGCAGGTTTACCACGGGACATATCCAGTGCCAGACCTTCGGCTTTGATCTCGTCGAACTCACGGTCAAGTTCTTTCTTTAAATCGAGTAGCTCTTCCCTGCTCATCTCACAATATTTTTTCATAAGTTTGCTTCTCCTCTTTTTGTGCACAGTTTCATATCTACGGTTGCTGTGTTTCTTCTGTTAACGATTTCTGTCTGTCAGGAATTCTCTGCAAAATCTCTTCCGCAAAAAACAGCCACAGTTTCACGGAAGCGGGAAGCCTCTGCCCCGGCAGAAAATCTCTGCGTACATTTTAGTATGTAAAAGCGCTGTTGTCAAATCTTTCGTGGAAAATTCTGCACTTCTCTTGCACAGCATCCATTTTTCCTCTATACTGGAAAAAACATTATTATGGTGTTTTATGGATTCATGTCCCGATCAGCCGGATCTGGTACAGTAATCTCCGGAAATGCTATATAAAAATGCTATATATATCTTATAAATTTACTATTATGAAAGAGGTATTGATCATCATGTGGATTGCAGATGGATGGAAAGAATATGAAGTTATTGATACATCAAAAGGAGAAAAGCTGGAGCGCTGGGGGGATTATCTTCTGGTTCGTCCGGACCCGCAGGTAATCTGGGATACTCCCCGCAAAAACCGTGGCTGGAAGCATATGAACGGACATTATCACAGAAGCAGCCGTGGCGGCGGTGAGTGGGAGTTCTTTGATCTGCCTCATCAGTGGGAGCTTCATTACAAGGACCTTACTTTTAATCTGAAGCCTTTCAGCTTCAAGCATACAGGACTTTTCCCGGAGCAGGCTGTGAACTGGGACTGGTTCGGTGAAAAGATCCGCAATGCAGGACGCCCGATCAAGGTCTTAAATCTTTTTGCCTATACCGGCGGCGCTACTCTGGCTGCAGCTGCAGCCGGCGCTTCCGTTACTCACGTGGACGCTTCCAAAGGTATGGTGAACTGGGCAAAAGAGAATGCTGCTGCTTCCGGACTTTCCGGTGCGCCGATCCGCTGGCTTGTGGATGACTGCGTGAAGTTCGTAGAGCGTGAGATCCGCAGAGGGAATCATTATGATGCGATCATTATGGACCCGCCTTCTTACGGCCGCGGACCTAAGGGCGAGATCTGGAAGATCGAGGATGCGATCCATCCGCTGATCAAGCTTTGTACGAAGATCCTCAGTGATGATCCGCTGTTTTTCCTGGTAAATTCCTATACTACAGGTCTTGCACCGGCTGTTCTGACTTATATGCTTGCCACGGAGCTAAAACCCTGGAAGGGTAATGTGGAGTCACAGGAGATCGGACTTCCTGTAACAGAAAGTGGTCTGGTTCTTCCTTGCGGAGCTTCCGGACGGTGGAGCTCCTCCCGGTAGGATAGGGCTGTTGTGGCATCCTTATTAGCTGGCACTTTTTTTCTGCTGTTGTGAACTGCTGTGAGTTGGGGTTTTTCCTTTCTAGGGGACACTTTGGCGTGGGCAGGGTTGCGAGAAGGGGAAGCACTCGGAGTTAGCGAAGGTCACAGAAAGCCCGAGACATACCGCGCGAATTTATACGATCAGTATAAATTCTGTGCATCACAAAGCGTATTACTGAAAACGGAGTGAACAGTAACTTTTTATCAGGTATCTTTTTGTATTTTCTGATTATTTGTATTGAAACGCTTTTTTGATAGGTCTATAATATAGAAAAAAGGAGCGTGATCTTTATGAGTACGGAAACTACGAAGGATACTCTTCCTTTTACCTGCACGCCGGCTTATAACCGGGATGCCTGTAAGGGATGTGTCTGTTCTACCTGCTATGAGCAGGAATTTTGTGACCGGTGCAGCTCCTGTGTAGAGCAGGGACATCGGAAAGAACGATGCAATGCTTATGAGGGAGCCTACAATTACTAACAAAAAAAGGATCTGAAAAGGGCAGAACTATTTGTAAAATCTCGCCTTTTACAGATCCTTTTTATTATTATCCACCACCCAACAGATCGGCACAGCCTCCCCTTCTCGACACCCCCGAATCCCGCACCCTGTCAGAACATTCACACCCACTACAACGCCGAACAGCGGCGTGGCCAGGAGGGGAAGAGCGCGAGAAGGGGAGACGGCCTTCGCAACTCCGAGTGCTTCCCCTTCTCGCAAATTACCGCCTTCCAAAAGGCCGAACCTTTATCCCCAAAATAAAAAATTATAAAAAAAAGAGACCGTCAGACCAATAAAGTCCAACAGTCTCAAAAAAGAAAAAAAATCTTTTTATTCTTACACTTTCTTATTTATTCTTAACTTTTTCAAGCATCTCCTCAGCTCTCTCAATCTCACTCTTCTCATCCTTCGGAAGAACAATATTAAGAATAATCGCAAATACCGCTGCCGGAACAATACCGGAACCGCCGAAGATCAGGCTGATCGCCTGTGGCAGATGCACCAGGATCGCTGTATTGGAGCCAAGTCCATAACCAAGACCAAGTGCTACGGAAACGATCGTAACATTTCTCGGTCCGATCGGCCACTTGGTAATTAACTGGATACCGCTGACAACAATAGATGAGAACATCATAACAGCAGCGCCGCCAAGAACACTCTGCGGCATGATGGAGATCAGTGCAGCAAGCTTCGGGAACAGTCCGCATGCGATCAGGAAGATTCCTCCTGTAGCGATACAGAAACGGTTTACAACCTTATTCATTGCAACCAGACCAACGTTCTGGCTGAAGGATGTGTTCGGAAGCACACCGAACAGTGCTGCGAAGGAAGATCCAAGTCCGTCACACATAACACCACCGGAAAGCTCTTTGTCTGTAGCCTCTCTTCCAAGACCACCCTCTGTGATTCCGGAAATATCACCAACTGTTTCAACTGCAGTTACAATAAACATGATCAGGATCGGCACGATCGCACGTGCGTCAAACACCCATTTTACAGGCATCAGTGCCGGTACCGCAAACCATTTTGCCTGAGCAACCTTGTCCCAGTTGAGAACCCAGGCCTTTGTAGCCTCCACAGTAGCACCTGTGTCATCTACATATGTAAATGTTGTAGGAAGTACCATAGCCATGATACTTACCAGAATGTATCCCACGATAATACCGATGAGGATTGAAGAAAAGCTTGTGAAGCCTTTTGTTCCATGCTTCAGTACAATGATCACGATCAGAACTACAAAGCCTACGAAAAGGTTTTCAAGAGAACCGTAATCCTTTGCGGAGCTTCCGCCACCGAAAGAGCTGATTCCCACACCGATCAGTGAAAGACCGATTGAAAGTACAACTGTACCTGTTACAACAGATGGGAAAAATTTTCTCAAGGGCTTCAGAAAGCTTCCCAGAACAGTCTCAAAAAGACCGCCGATAAAGCAGGCTGCCATGATTGAACCATAGGCAACGATACCATTTCCCATGACTCCGGCAACGCTCTGACATACGCCGATGAAGCCTGAACTTGTTCCCATAACGATAGGAAGCTTGCCACCGACCGGTCCGATCGTAAAGACCTGTACAAGTGTAACAATTCCTGCGATCAGCATTGCATTCTGAAGTAATGCAACCTGAAGATCCCCTCCTGCTTCGATCCCGCAGGCAGCTGTGATGATCAGAAGCGGGGTAAGATTACCCACAAACATGGCAAGCACGTGCTGCAGTCCAAGGGGAATTGCCACCTTAAGAGGTGGGCGTCCGTCCAGCTCATAAGGGCTGGCTGTGTTTTTCTCCTGTTTTTCCATAATGAATCCATCCTTTCTTTCCCTATGTCCTGACGATAACATAAAAAAGAAGGCAGTTATACCCACTGCTGAATATAACCGCCCTGTTATCTGTCAGTACACGTATCGTGTCTCTTCTGTTTCGACACTCTTATCTGAACTGTTATTTCAGACTCCTGAAAAACGGGTTCATTATACAGTATCCCAACATCTATATCAAGTGTTAATTAACAAGTTGTTGATTTTTTTGCAGCTTTTTTTGCCTGGCTCTCACTCCAGAGCTCATCGGCCTGTTTCTTCCATACCTCTGCATAGTGATCACACTTTGCACAGAGATGCTCCGCTGTCTCCGGAGACTGAAGATCTGTAGATTTCGCTCCTGCACGCTCAACCATCTTGCGGAGAAGCTCAGGATTTTCAAGCATCGGACATGGACGAAGCATGTTTTTGTTGAACGGCTGACCCTTGTGATACTCCATAAAGATCGGGCTCTTCAGCGCCTCAAGGAGTGTACATTCTTTAATGTTCGCATTGGAGAAATGAATGAATACGCAAGGATCCACGTCTCCGTTTGCATTGATATGGAGGTAACGACGGCCACCTGCGATACATCCGCCTACATACTCTGCATCGTTCTGGAAGTCCATAGTGAAAAGAGATTTTGTGGCACGGAATCTGCGGACGCTGTCGTACATTTTGATTCTCTGCTCCGGTGTGGGAAGGAGATCTGCTGCTGCATCATTTCCAACCGGCATATAGTGGAAGAACCATGCAAAATAAGCTCCGCACTCAATCAGATGATCAAAATACTCCTCACTGCTTACTGCATCTACGTTTGCGGATGTGTAGCATGTGGAAACACCGAACGGAAGGCCATGACTCTTCAGAAGCTCCATGGCGTGCATAACCTTCTGATATACACCATCACCACGACGTCCGTCTGTAGTTGCCTCTGTTCCCTCAAGGCTGATAGCCGGAACGAAGTTTTTCACACGGAGCATTTCCTGACAGAATTCTTCGTCAATAAGAGTTCCGTTTGTGAAGGAAAGGAACTCGCAGTCCGGATTCATCTCACAGATCTTAATGAGATCCTTTTTGCGGACCAGTGGCTCACCGCCTGTGTAGATGTACATATAGGTTCCCAGTTCTTTACCCTGTTTTACGATAGAATCGATGGTCTCAAGATCCAGGTTCAGCTTGTGGCCATACTCTGCTGCCCAGCATCCTGTGCAATGAAGGTTACATGCGCTGGTAGGATCAAGAAGAATTGCCCACGGTACATTGCAGTCATTCTCTTCTGATACCTTTTCCTGCGTTGCGCTTCCCTTAAGACTGGCATTTACAATAAAGTTGCGGAAAAATGTCTGGCGTACGCCGGCATCCAGCTGATACATACGAAGGATCAGCTGATACCAGTTGTCCTTTGCCTCGATGGAGTGACGGATCGCATTTCTCTGTCCTGCATACCAGCCATCCGGTGTTACTTTATCAACCATTTCCATGATCTTCGGTATATTTGTCTCCGGATCCTTCTCAAGATAATCCAGTGCTTTTGTTACGGTAGCTGCGATCGCTGCCTGTTTTGCTTTGTCTACGATTCCCATACTCTATTTCCTCCTATGTTATTATCTAAAGTGATTGGTTATTTTTATGTTTATGTTTAAAGCCGACTCTTGATGATCTTGATCGTCAGGATCCCGACCCATAGATTGAGGATCCCTTCCAGTAAAATGGAAAATCCTACCAACACCATCATCATAGCTGCTGCTTCAAATGGTCTGATAAAAACCAGAACTCCGATCACTCCGGTGACCAGTGCGATCAGCAGGATCTGCCACCACAACGCCAAACCGAATCTCTTCGCATCTACAGACATCTGGACCTTAAACAGGGCATCTGCCAGGATCAGAATTCCGAACACGGAAAAAATAAGATCCACTGCGAAATTTTTTCTGGTTATCAGGATCACTCCCACTGCCATCAGCAGGATCCCGAAAGCCAGATCAAACTGAAATGCCAGACAGAAAGCATCTCTCGTGAAATATCCGCTGATCTTAATAGCTCCGTACAGGATCAGCATGATTCCCATGAGCACGCACAGCATTTTTACAGAACTTTTCGGCTTCGCCATCAGAAAAATACCCAGCACACAGAACAGTAATGACATGACGATGTAGATGTTTTTTACAAGCTTCAGCTGTTTCAGGTCATCCATACGTTCCCTCCTTGATAATTTTTTCTCATTTATTGTACTGAATTATACTTCACTGTGTCGTTTAAAAAAACAGACAAAAAAGAGCCAGTGCCTAAATTTCAGACACCAGCTCAAAATTAACCGTTTCTATACCTTAATAAAATTCGAGGACATTCCTGTTCTACAGCTAAATGGATATTTTTAATCTTCATTTAGTTGAAATCATAGCTTTTCTTTCAGATTTTTGTACTGACTCTCAAGGCTCTTCTCGTAAATATACTCCAGCTTATGCATATCTGACAGGATATCATAATCCATATCATGCCGCAGCCAGTCCAGGATCACTCCCACAAATACGCATTTATAATACCGGCTTATAAGATGCCTATCTTCCTGATCCATTTCAAAGTCTCCGACCGCCCTGTTGATCAGCTCCTCCACCACACGCTCTGCGGCATGATCCAGATAATCGGCAAATACATCCCTCTGGATCGAGCGGTACAGATGTATCATGGCTTTTTTGTTCTTCTGAACTGCGTTGACAAGGATTTCCATACAGTCGCTGACTGATTCCGGTACTTTCTGATCCTTCAGAATGTCATTCAGCTCTTCCTTTACCATTGCTTCCACTGCATCCGGAATATCCCTGAAATGGTAGTAAAATGTATTCCTGTTTACTCCACAGCGTTCCACGATGTCCTTTACCGTGATCTTGGACAATGGTTTTTCGTTCATAAGTTCCGTCAGTGTATGCAGTATGATCTGTCTTGTAAAACCTGGCATTTTTTCTCCCCCATCACAAGCTTTCCTCGGGTTATTTCCTTATTATGTCATAAAAATAACATACTTTCAAGCAACAACATGTTCGAAAATGTCCATAAATCCCCGGAGATCTTTCTCCCGATAACTGTCCCATGACCTGGCTGAACAAGGTTTTGTCAGATCTCTTCTTTCTGTTCCTGCACTTTTTTCTCTGGCTGAACATGAACGATTCCCTCCACAACGGTATGGTTTCTGACCTGATTTACCACAATATCCAGGTTTTTCCAGCTGCATCGGAACTGTTCTCCGTCCTCCGGTACACGTTCCAGAACTCCGCAGACAAAGCCGCTGAAAGTATCATATTTTTCTACAGGAAGCTCCACATTTATGACCTCTGCCACATCATCCAGGATCGCTCCTCCCTGTATTTTCCAGATATGTTCTCCTGTCTTCTCAATATCATCCGGCTTCGGCAGATCTGTCCTGTCGTCAATATCTCCTACCAGCGTCTCCACAAGATCATGCAGAGTGACAATTCCCACAAAGCAGCCGTATTCATCCAGCACTACTGCAAAATAATCCCGTTTTTCCCTCATTTCCCGGAAGATCAGGTTGGCACGCATGGATTCCGGTACAAAAAACGGTGAATAACAGGCATGCTGCAGAACAGCTTCTCTGGATCTGTCATCCAGGCGGAAATAATCTCTGGTGTCCAGAATATGGATAATATCATCCTGATCTTCCCCGCATACCGGATAAAAGGTGTGACGATTCTCTCTGATAATCTCTTCCCATTTTTCATCGGAATCTTCCATGTAGAGAACAACCACATCTCTTCTGTGAGTACAGATTTCATCTGCGGTAGTGTCATCCAGATCAAAAACATTGCGGATCATCTCGCTCTCTTCCTGCTGGATACTGCCCTGTTCATTTCCCTCACTGAGAAGCATACGGATCTCATCTTCCGTGGCCTGATCCTCTTTTTCTTCCGGCCTGATTCCCATAAGGTGCAGCACTCCGTTGGCGGTAACTGTCAGAAGTGCCGTAGCCGGCCACACCGCAAGAAGCGCAATCTTAAGAAGTCCTGCAAGTCTCAGAGAAAGCTCATCCGGATTTTTCATCCCCAGACGTCTTGGAACCAGCTCTCCAAACAGAAGACTTACATAAGAAAGCAGTATTGTTACAATGATCATACATACGATTTTCAGAATGTTCTGTGGTACATCTGCTCCTGCCTTTATCAGTGCCGCGGTCATAGGCTGTGCAAAATATTCTGCCGCAAAAGCGCTCTGCAGAAATCCTGCCGTAGTTACCGTTACACGGATCGCTGTCATAAAATGTGCCGGCTGTTCTGTAAGCTTTATCAAAATCTGCGCCCGGTGATCTCCCTCTTCTGCCAGCTCCTTCATCTTCGCTTCATTCATGGACAGAACCGCCATTTCCGCACCTGCGAAAACAGAATTCAGAAAGATCAGGAACACCAATAAAACAATTGCCTGTATCATATTTTTATTCCCCTCAGTATAGTCGTCCGGAATTATTCCGAACCAATTATAATACAGAAAGCGGACCGTTATCATCCGCTTTCCTGTTGCTTATTCTGATTATTATTACATAAGATAGCATAACCCTTCCAGTCTGTCAAACCATCAACCTCCAACTAGCAATATACTATGATATAAAAAGCAGCAGATACATACAACAGAACGGCCTTTCATCTTCCACTCTGCTGCATGCCTATGAACATCATCGCTGCACGACCTATGTTCACTCTGCTGCTTCCTTTTCCATATGATGTTTCGGAAATTCCATAATGATCTCGGTTCCCTGTCCCGGTTCACTGTTAAGCCACAGCCTGCCGTTCAGAGTTTTTACCCCGTGCTTCACAATGGAAAGGCCAAGACCGGTTCCGCCGATTTCCTTAGAATGGCTTTTGTCCACCCGATAAAAACGTTCAAAAATGCGTTCCTGATCTTCCTTCGGAATACCGATCCCTGTATCCCGCACATTCACGCGAACTGCATCCTCGCCATCCTTCAGTCTCACAAAGACCTCTCCACCCCGGCGGTTATATTTGACAGCATTATCGCAGACATTATAGAGAACCTCTTCCATGATCGTCGGCACTGTATCCAGCACTGTACTTCCGCCTTCCATATACATATGCACTTCCTGCTTTTCGGCAGCTTCATGTAAGGTAGAAAAAATATCATGAGTCAGACTGTAAAGATCCAGTTTTTCCCACTGATACGGCAATCCGCCCTCATCCAGACGGGAGATCCGGATCACATCCCCAACCAGACGGATCAGTCTCTGCGCTTCCTTATAGATGCGTCCTGCAAAAACCTTCACATCCTCATCCTTCACAAATCCGTCCTGCATGATCTCAGCAAATCCGGAAATGGAAGTCAGCGGCGTTTTCAGTTCATGGGAAACATTGGCGGAAAATTCTCTTCGCAGCTGTTCCCTTTCTACTTTTTCGGTCACATCCACCAGAAGGATCACCGCACCCTCTGTCTTGTTTTCTCTTGTGACAGGATTGGCGATCACCTGAATCTCACTGCCATCCAGACGAAGGCTCTTGTTCTCATGCTTTCCTTCAAGGACCTGACAAACGACATCCCTGAACTCCTCCGAGCGGTTCAGAAGATATACACTTTCTCCTGTTTTGATCTCCTTTACCTTAAGAAGCTTTCCCACACTGGAGTTGACAGAAAGTACCATGGTATAACGGTCGATCACAAGAAGTCCCTCCTGCATGTTCTCCGTGATAATAGAAAATTCTTTCTGCTGTCTTCTGGCTGCCTCAAGCTGCAGACGGATCTGCCGGCTCTGTCTGCCAATCTTGCTGAGAAGCGGCTGTACCTCATCATAGGCATCATTCTCATCCGGATGCTCCAGATCAAGCCCATTAAGAGGTTCCACAACCTTCCCGGAAAGCCTGGATGCAAATACGCCAGACAGGAGCAGCATAAGTATCAGAACTGCAGCAAAAGGCGGAAGCAGCTGCAGGAGCAACATCCATACAGAAGCCTGGTTACTGGAAACTCTCAGCACATTGCCATTTTCAAGGCGTACTGCATAATACATTGTTTTTTCGGAAAGCGTGGATGACATTCTTTCATCCGCACCTTCTCCGTTGATCTCTGCTTCACGGATCTCCTTGCGATGTCCGTGATTATCCATGCTTTCCACATTTGCCTCATTGTCGTAGATAACTTTTCCACTTTCATCCACATAAGTGATCCTGGAATCCTCATCATTCAGCTTCTTCAGATAATCTGTCCCGGTACTTTCCACACCTCTGGAAATATACACGGCTTCTTTCTTCAGCTCACCCATCAGCTGTCCCTGAAAATAGTGATAAAGGATCCCCACGACAAATGCCAGTCCCAGTACTGTGATCAGTGATGAAACCAGCATGATATACTTAAATATTTTTTTACTCAAAGCTCAGCCCTTTCCTTTCTCCGAAATCTATATAGCATTTTACAAAAGCAATGTAAAAATAATTATCCGGAAAAAGTTAAATCCTTGTAAATTTCATCACATTATAAAAAGTGCTGTGATATCCTTTCAATACCACAGCACTTTTTTTTGCAATAATGCAACTCTTTGCAATCTGCTCTTACTTATTTCTATTCCTCAACAAAATAGTTATCTGTATGACTGGAACCGCTTCTGTGGTTTCCTGTGATGGAATATTCCACCCACTCTGCAATGTTCACAGCGTGATCACCGATACGCTCGAAATATTTTGCAGCCATGAGGATATCCAGACCGATGCTTGCATCCGGCTTTCCGTTATTCAGAACCTCGGCCAGCTTTTCCTTAATATCATTGAAGGCATCGTCCACCTTATCATCATCGTCAATAACCTTTCTGCAAAGCTCAAGATCACCCTTTACAAAGGCATCGATGCTTTCTGTAACCATCCGGACAGTATCCTCTGCCATCTTCCGGATATTAATGATATCTCCGGTAACTGCTTTGTCCTCGATATGCTCGGAAAGATCCGCAATATCTGCTGCCTGGTCACCGATGCGTTCCATATCGGAGATCATCTTCAGCGCTGCGGAAATGGATCGCAGATCTCCGGCTACCGGATGCTCATGAAGAAGAAGCTTCATGCAGAGATTTTCAATCTCTCTTTCCTGTGCATCGATCTCTTTTTCCGTCTCAAAGATCTTGCCAATGAGAGTCATCCCGCCTTCACCCTGAATAGCTTTGGCAGAAAGTGAAATTGCTTTTTCGCAGAGACTTCCCATGGTGATCAGTTCCACGTGAAGCTCTTCCAGCTGTCTTACAAAACGTTCTGACATAATCTCAACCAAACCTTCCTGTAATATAATCCTCTGTACGCTTATCTGCCGGCATGGAGAACAGCTTGTCTGTATCCGCAAATTCCACAACCTCACCAAGAAGGAAAAATGCTGTCTTGTCGGAGATACGGGTTGCCTGCTGCATGTTATGTGTGACCATAACAATGGTGTAATCCTTTTTAAGCTCTACTGCCAGATCCTCGATCTTGGAAGTAGAGATCGGGTCCAGGGCAGATGTAGGCTCATCCATAAGAAGCACCTCCGGCTGTACTGCCAGGGCACGGGCAATGCAGAGACGCTGCTGCTGTCCGCCTGACATTCCAAGAGCACTTTTTTTCAGGCGGTCCTTGACCTCATCCCAGATTGCCGCATCGCGGAGAGATTTTTCCACGATCTCGTCCAGCTTCGCCTTGGAACGGATTCCGTGTGTTCTCGGACCGTATGCAATATTATCATAAATGCTCATCGGGAACGGATTGGGCTTCTGGAATACCATTCCCACACGTTTACGCAGAAGATTCACGTCCATATCTCCGTAAATATCTTCCCCGTCAAGCTCTACCTTTCCTGTGATGGTACAGCCTTCCACAAGGTCATTCATACGGTTTAAGGATTTCAGAAGTGTGGATTTACCGCAGCCGCTTGGTCCGATAAATGCTGTGATCTCCTTTTTCGGGATCTCCATATTGATTCCCTTCAGGGCATGAAAGCTTCCGTAATGGAGATTCATATTGTCAATTGAAATTTTTGTATTTTCACTCATGATCGATCATTATCCTTTCGCAATTTTTCTGGCTACCAGACCGGACAGTCCGTTGATAACAAGTACAAATGCCAGAATGACTACTGCTGTTGCAGATGCCTGGTTTACATGAAGTCCCTCACTGGAAAGCACATACATGTGAAGTGCGAGAGTACGTCCGGAACCCATCAGGCTGTTTGGAACTGCCGCAACAGTACCGGAGGTATAAAGAAGTGCTGCAGTCTCACCTACCACACGTCCGATGGCCAGGATCACACCTGCCAGGATTCCAGGAACTGCGGAGGGAAGTACAATCGTAAAAATAGTACGGAGCTTGCCTGCTCCAAGTCCGAAGCTTGCCTCACGGTAAGAATCCGGAACAGATTTCAGTGCTTCCTCAGCGGTACGCATGATCAGGGGAAGTACCATGATCACCATAGTCAGCGCACCGGAAAGAAGAGACATGCCCCAGTGCAGTGCAGTTACAAAGAACAACATACCGAACAGACCATATACGATAGATGGAATACCGGAAAGTGTCTCTGCGGTAATACGGATCAGCTTTACAAAACGGCTGCCTTTTTTTGCATATTCCACAAGGAAGATCGCTGCAAAGATTCCTACCGGAGCGGCAATCGCCAGAGATACCAGTGTCATGATCAGGGTATTGATCAATGACGGGAGAAGGGAAACGTTCTCTGAGGTATAGGTAAGGCTGAACAGACTTGCATTCAGATAGGGAATACCTTTTACAAGCACATAGCCGATCAGGAAGAACAGCAGTGCAAAAGTGATCACTGCTCCCAGCAGTGTGAGAAATGCCAGGACTCCTGCACCAGGATGTCTTGCATAAGACTTCAGCTGGTCTCCTATGGTAAGTGTATTTCTTTTTTTCATGGTTGTTTCTGCCGCAGGATCTGCAGCTACTGATACGTTAGTTTGCATACTCCGCCCTCCTGTTCAGCAGTGAAAGACTTAAGTTGATGATCAGGATAAATACAAAGAGTACAACTCCTGTTGCGATCAGTGCTTCTCTGTGAAGTCCTGATGCATATCCCATCTCTGTTACGATGTTTGCAGTCATGGTACGGACACCCTGAAGAAGTCCCTTCGGCATACGTGGCTGGTTTCCGGCTACCATGATCACAGCCATGGTCTCACCGATGGCACGTCCGATCCCAAGGACAACGCCTGCCAGGATTCCGGATTTTGCTGCCGGAAGCATAACAAAGAAAATGCTTCTTTCTTTTGTTGCGCCAAGTGCAAGTGAGCCTTCATAGTAGCTTTCCGGAACGCTTCGTACTGCCGATTCCGTAACTCCGATGATCGTCGGAAGGATCATGATTCCCAGAAGGATACATGCTGCCAGCATACTGCTTCCGGTTCCTCCGAACAGCTGGCGGATCAGCGGTACCAGGAGAACCAGACCAAAATAGCCATATACGATAGATGGAACGCCTGCCATAAGCTCAATACCGGATTTCAGTGGTTTATAGATTTTTTTCGGGCAATATCTTGCCATAAATACGGATGTAAAAAGTGCGATCGGAACTCCGATAAGGATTGCTCCTGCAGTTACATAAATACTTGCCACGATCATTGGCAGGATTCCGAATTTATCGTTTGTTGGTCTCCATTCTGTTCCGAAGAGGAATTTTAAGGGACCGATCTTTCCCATTGCAGGAAGGCCGTTTGCAAAAAGGAACACACAAATAAGAAATACTGCAAGAACCGATGCACAGGCCGCAATGAGAAAAACGACCTTCATGGCCTTTTCTCCTAAATGATTCATAAGACACCTTTCTCTCTGTTCCAGTGGATATCCACTGTGCTGATATATAACGGAGCGGCTTTCCTGACCTGGTCATGATCGCCGCTCTTTGTAAGATACTTCAATCGTTTTTTATCCGGGAATTTATTTGGTCACGTCTTCCCAGTCTGTGATATCACCTGTGAAGATGGATTTTACCTGGTCACTTGAAAGCTCCTCAAGGTCATTGTCGTTGTTTACGATGACTGCGATACCATCTTTTGCGATCTCTGTAGCTTTAACACCTTTCTCTGTTTCCTCGTCCTTCAGCTCACGGGATGCCATTCCGATATCACATACACCCTCTGTTGCGCTATTGATTCCTGTTGTGGAGTCGCTGACCTGAACCTCTACTGTGATGTTTTTGTTTGTTTTCTGATATGCCTCCGCAAGCTTCTCCATTACAGGTCCTACGGAAGAAGATCCCATAACTACGACTTTGCCTTTTGCATCTCCGGCTTTGTATGCCTCTGCTTTTTCATCTACTTTGATGTAGCCTTCTTTTTCGATGATGTCCTGTCCGTCAGAGCTCATGATGTAGTTGATGAAATCCTGTGCTGCATCACTGAGCTTGTCGCCTGTTACGATGTTGAACGGACGTGCTACCTTGTATGTATCATCTGCAACGTTCTCTGCTGTTGCCTCTGCTCCGTCGATCTTTACTGCTTTTACTGTATCGTTGAGGGAACCAAGGGATACGTATCCGATAGAGTTCTCATCGCCTGCTACTGTGGTAAGCATTACATCTGTGTTGTTTGTGATGCTTGCTTCCTGTGTTGTCATATCTACTTTCTCACCGTCTTTTTCTTCTTCGATCCCAAACAGCTCTACGAATGCTCCACGTGTTCCGGATCCGTCCTCACGGGAAATTACGTCGATCGCTCCGGATGGTGCTGCCATTACAACGGTTCCCATTACTGTAGTTCCGATAAGTGCTGCTGTTAAGATACCTGCGATTCTTTTTTTCATGATTTTTTTCTCCTCATTTCTATGATCATTTTTACTTGCTTACTGCTTAAATACAGGTGTTATTATAGGAATGGAAGGTAAAATATAAAATCGCGGTTTTGTAAAATGTTAGTAAAAAAATGTGATATAAAAAAAGCTGCTTGCGCAGCTTTTTTTATATGATATATTCATCCGCCTTCACGGATTGCCAGTTCATCAGGTCTTCCAATGTTATATGATCTACCACACCTTTGATGGCGTCGTCCAGCTTTTTCCAGAGGATCTGGGTGACGCAGTTCTCCTCACGGTCACAGATGGCTCCGTTGTCGTCCAGACATTCCACAGGGGAAAGGCTTCCTTCTGTGAGACGAAGGATCATTCCGACCGTGTATTTATCCGGGGTCTGCTGCAGTGCATAGCCGCCCTGAGGGCCACGGACACTGCGGACAAAGCCTGCTTTGTTCAGAATGGAGATGATCTGCTCCAGATATTTATCGGAGATCTCCTGGCGCTTCGCCACATCCTTCAAGCGGATCGGTTTTCCTGTATAATTTGTAGCAAGATCCAACATCAGTCTCAGCGCATATCTTCCTCTTGTAGAAATCCTCATGTAATATTTACCTCCAATATTTCAGTATTTTTCTGATCTATAGCCTTTTGCTCTTTCTGTTATTGTGCAGCTGTTCGGCCGGAAATATTCCTTTGTATTCCATGACCGGCACCCTTCTCTGTGATGCACAGGCAGCTTCCTGTATCTTCTTTCATAGGAAGCAGAATCTGCTTTGCAGACTTTATTCTTTATATTGTTAATAGGTTTTGTTTGTTTTCTCTATTATACCTGAAAAAGCTACAAGATACAAGCAAGTCCCCACACACTGCTTATTGCTTTTCGCGGGACCTTACCAGTGAACAGTAACCACAGCCCCACAGAGGGCTTACTTAATTCGATGAAATCAAGAATAAAACCGGCGCTCCGGCAGCCTGCTTGGACAGGCATTCAGGAGCGCCGTAAATAATCCCGCAGAATCACGCTTCGGGGCAAAAGAAGCGGTCTTCGGATTGATTATTTTGTAAACAGTGGTGTGGAGTAGTAACGGTCTCCACTGTCCGGAAGAAGTGCTACGATCACTTTCCCCTTGTTCTCCGAGCGTTTTGCAAGCTGGATCGCAGCATAGAGAGCTGCACCGGAGGAAATACCTGTAAGGATTCCCTCTTTCTTGGTAAGGAGTTTGGATGTCTCAAATGCATCCTCGTTCTCTACCGGAATGATCTCGTCATAAACCTTGGTGTCAAGTGTATCCGGAACAAAACCAGCGCCGATACCCTGGATCTTATGCGGGCCTGCTTTTCCCTCGGAAAGTACAGGAGAAGTTGCAGGCTCAACAGCAACTACCTTCACATTCGGGTTCTGGCTCTTCAGGTACTCACCTGTACCGGTGATCGTTCCGCCTGTGCCGACACCTGCTACGAAGATATCTACCTTTCCGTCTGTGTCCTTCCAGATCTCAGGACCTGTTGTTGCTGCATGTGCCTTCGGGTTAGCCGGGTTCTCAAACTGTCCGGGGATGAAGCTTCCCGGAATCTCCTTGGCGAGCTCTTCTGCCTTGGCAATGGCACCCTTCATTCCCTTGGCTCCGTCTGTGAGAACTACCTCTGCACCATATGCCTTCAGGATGTTTCTTCTCTCAACACTCATGGTCTCCGGCATGGTAAGGATCGTCTTATAGCCCTTGGCAGCTGCGATGGCTGCAAGTCCGATTCCTGTATTGCCGGATGTTGGCTCAATAATGGTTGCGCCTGGTTTCAGGACACCTTTCTGCTCTGCATCCTCGATCATTGCCTTACCGATTCTGTCCTTAACGCTTCCTGCCGGGTTAAAATACTCAAGCTTGGCAAGTACTGTAGCCTCAAGTCCCTCAGATTTCTCTACGTTCTTAACCTCTACAAGCGGTGTGTTTCCGATCAGTTCCAGTGCGCTTCCGTAAATTTTACCCATGATGATATCCTCCTTATTTCCTTTATGTCCATTTCCTTATTTCCTAGTAACTATATATGTTTTCTGTGATTTGATTGAATTATATCATAGTACAGGGATTTGTCAATACATTTCAGCCAAAAAACGCAGGAATTTTTCTCCGGAAAAACTCCTGCGCTTCATATAATTTCATTTATTCTTTTTTAGGATTTTTACAAGCAGATGCATAGTCAGGCGGATATTCATATTCTTTATTTTTCAGATTCTGTTAATGTAATATCCCCATCGCTGCATTCCACATTTAAAGTCGGTGCTGAAGCACCGGCCTTGTTCTCATAAACAGAGGTGTCTTCCTCATTGTCGGTTTTTCCCCTGGAAAGCCCCTCCGTGTCCACATCTCCGTCTGTAGCTTTCAGATAAATATTGGTTTTCTCTGCACTGCCGTTCTTCATTTCTACAGAAACATCACCGCAAGAGCTATTGATCTTCATATCTCCGTTAAAGCTGCTGTTGTCTATCTGAATATCTCCGTCGCTGAGAGCTATCTGCCCATCTGCAAGCTCTGCCTTTTTTATGGTCACATCTCCGTTTCCGGATTTCAGCTGCATGTTATCTGTACATTGAAGTTCTTTTACATTCAGATCCCCGTCGGAAAGCTTTGCATCAAACTTTTCGAACTCGCCCTTATCCAGCATCAGATCTCCACTGAGAAGTTCCAAGGTCATTTCTTTACACAAAAGCTGATCGGCAGCAAGATCCCCGTCGGAAAGCTGAAGCTCCGCTTCGGAAAGCTGTGCCTTCTCCGGAATATAAAGAACCACCGTATTCAATGCATCTTTCTTTTCTGTCAGATCCGCATGTGTAGAGAATATCCCCAGATCATAGGTTATATAATAACTTCCACTGCCGCCTGCAGGCTCCTCAAGCGTGAGCTCTCCATCCTTATCCTTCCAGGTCAGAGGATTTTTCCTCCCGTTTTTCTCAAGCTTATATTCCATATAATAATGGTCATCATCTGAGGTACGGATATCCAGATCAAAATCCTCAAAATCCACATTCAGCTTCGTAAAATCATCAATCTGTTCTTTTTTCATTACTGTAAGATTTTTACGACTGGAAGAATTTCCTCCGGATACATACATATGATCTGAAGTATATGTGAAATCTTTTCCCCCTGCAAAATATCCTGCTGTGGAAAGAACAACTCCCGCTACACAGAGTGCTGTACCTGTCATCAGCACTGTTTTTGCAATCTTATTCATTTTTATGCACCTTCTTTCTTGCAAGTCTGTTAACCAGACGGCCGATTCCCATTGCACACCATTTACATATATATATGGTAAGTACTCCAACGAGGATTCCCGCACCTGCCATCAGAAATCCACTGCCGACCATCATGCAGGCTGCTGCCAGAGATCTTGCGATCAATGTCATGCCGAAACCTGTGAGCACGATACCTCCGGCAATTGCTGATACACCTGTAACTGCCATGGAAAAGATCACTGCTGCGATGACAAGCACCACTGCTGCCAGTACTGCAAGGCCTGCAAACAGCAGTGCAATGCTCACCGGCGATGCACAGATCACCAGAAATGCGAGAAGAATGATCTTTCCGGGGGAACGCTTCTTTCCTGCGGATGTACTGTACCCTGTTGTACTCAGGTTTCCTGAATCTGTCCGGCTATGTGCATGGGAGCTATCTCCGTAATATGAACCTGCTGCCGGCAAAGCTGCTGTTTTTTCCTCGGTGATGTCTTTACTGTCACCAACACTCTCCTGTAAAAGGTTCAGAAGCAGTTCCCTTGCCGCCTCTTTAGGTTGTCCCAGTTCTTCCATAACCTGCTGTTCATTCTCAGGTCCAGCCTCATCGAAGTATTCCGAAAAATACTCAATGGCATTGTCATAATCTTCTTTTGGAAGCCGCTTCAGATATTTCTTCAGCTGCTCCATATACTCTTTTCTTGTCATTTTCGAAGTCTCCCTTCCACAATATCGTCTATAGTATCGCGGTATTCTCTCCACTCTTTCCTCAAATATTCCAGCTGCTTCCGTCCGTCTTCTGTGATGGAATAATATTTACGTTTCCGTCCCTGAAATTCCTCTGAATAAGTTGTCAGATAACCATCCGTCTCCAGTCTGCGAAGGATCGGATACAATGTGGATTCCTTGATAGAAGCTACCATCTTCACTGTCTGGCTGATCTCATATCCGTAAGAATCCTGCTGCTCTACAACAGAAAGGATCAGGCATTCCGTCAGCACTGCAGACACCGGATAATAATACATAGGCACACCTCTTTATATAATTATTTTATATATAAAATTTTTATATATAATTATTTTACATATATAGTACCACACTTTTTCCTGTTGTCAAGCACAATTTCGCAATTGCTTTTTCCAGACTCCTTCTTTATAATATTTACAAATACAAAATACTCACCCAGAAAGGACTTGAGCTTATGGAAAAAAAGCCCCGTCTGATGGCGATCGTCCTGTTTTTAACGGGTCTTATCTGTATTGGATTACTTTTTGGACTCAGCTATAAAACCTACCGGAAGATCGATGCCGTTGACCAGAAAATGACCTCTGTGATCAAACCGGTCCAGAAAAAGCAGAAATCCATGAAAGAGGATATCGAACTTTATACAGCCAAGATCGAAAAGAAACAGGCAGCCAACAAATACCTGCAGCAGCGGGCACAGACAGAAAAAGCTGTCAAAAACAACACCGTTGAACATGAACGGGCACCGGAAGCCGAAAACAGTCAGAAAACGACCAAACCCTCTGTTTTCAGTGAAGCCGGTGGTGAGGGATTCACCGATGGCGGTAATGATACCTCTTCTGCTTCCAACAACGGCCATATTGTCGGGATCGATCCCGGACATCAGAGTGAAAATGTTGATATGAGCGCCACAGAGCCGAACGGCCCCGGTTCCTCCACCATGAAGGCCAAGGCTTCCACCGGAACCAGAGGCTCCTTCAGCGGTCTCCCGGAGTATCAGCTGAATCTGGACGTTTCTCTTCTGCTTAAGGATATCCTGGAACAGCGTGGATACCAGGTAATAATGACAAGGACAGACAATGATACCGCTATCAGCAACAAGGAGCGTGCAGAGCTGGTCGCTTCCCAGGGTGCGGAGATCTGTGTCCGTATCCATGCAAACGGGGATGATTCTGCAGATGTCTCCGGTGCTCTGACCATGTGTCCGTCCCAGCAGAATCCTTATGTTTCCAGTCTCTATGACAGTTCCAACAAACTATCCAAATGCATTGTGGATTCCTACTGCGCAGCTACCGGCTTCCAGAACCGCGGGATCATCTACACAGATTCCATGACAGGTATTAACTGGAGCACGATCCCGGTGACGATTGTGGAAATGGGATTTATGACCAACCAGAGCGATGATCTGAAAATGGCGGATTCCTCCTTCCAGCAGACTATGGCAGAGGGGATCGCCAATGGAATCGATGCTTATTTCCAATAATAAAAAGGAGTTTGTTTATATATGAAAAAAAATACATTTCTATATATTGTGATCGCAGTGCTTGTCATCGCACTGGCAGGACTTGGGGCACTGAATGTCCGCTCCCTGGACAAGCTTGCATCTCTCCAGACAAAAGTTAACAAGCTGCAGAAAAGTGTGCAGGAGGTTTCTGATTCTGCCGCTGAGCTCAGCAGCAAAGCCGATCAGCTGGATGCTCTTTATCCTGATGATCCTACCGTTTCCAGCGCTGCTGCCGCAGCATCTTCAACTGAGGTCCAGGGTCCTTCCGCACAGGAAGAATCCACAGATACATCTGCAGCCTCCGATTCTTCCGAATCTTCTGGCAGCAAGGACAGTTCTTCTTCCACTCAGGAAGAAGGAACTCTTTCTCCATCCAGCGGAAGCACTTTCACAGACAATTCGGATTCCAGCATGGACAACCTTCTGAATCAGGTACAGTCTCTTCTTCCCACCGATAACGGAACCTGGTCCGTATATGTATGCAATCTTGCAAAAAATACCGAAGGTACCATCAACGATCAGCAGATGCAGGCTGCCAGCCTGATCAAGCTCTATATCATGGGTGCTGTATATGAGGATTATGACAGTCTTTCCTCCAAATACAGCAAGGATCAGCTGGATAATGCACTGAACTCCATGATCACAGTCAGCGACAATGATGCTGCCAATACACTTGTCAATTATCTTGGCGGCGGGGATGACGCAGCCGGAATGGCCCGTGTGAATAAATTCTGTCAGGATCACGGATACACCAGCACTTCCATGGGACGTCTTCTTCTTGCAGATAATTCCAATGGGGATAACTACACTTCCGCAAAGGATTGTGGAAAATTTCTGAAGACCATCTATCAGATCGACAAGGGTACTGCTACCGATAACAACGATACTCTGGCAGGAGCCGAATATATGTATCGTCTTCTGAAAATGCAGACCAGGAAAAACAAGATCCCGGCTCAGATGCCTTCCGAGGTAAAGGTTGCCAACAAAACCGGTGAACTAGATCACGTAGAAAACGATGCCGGCATCATCTATGACACCGCAAAGGGGATCGACCTGGTAGTCTGTTTTATGTCACAGGATCTTAACGATACCTCTGCTGCACAGAACACCATCGCACAGGACAGCCGTGCGATCTATGGATACTATAACGAATAACAAAATAACAGACTTACCGGATCGAACAAAAAAAGGATGATGCGTCACCGAAACGCATCATCCTTTTTTCAGTTCTTTTCTTCTCCCTCTTCATAGGATTTTTCCCAAATCTCGGAAAATACTGCCAGCGGACAGTCTGTCAGCAGGCACATCAGAAGAAAGCACTCATATGGATTCACTATGTAGATCTCACTCATTTCGCAGCGGGCCAGGATCTCCTGGATCTCCTCCAGGAAATGGCGATATCTCGTATACGGATCATCCTCTGCCATCTCCTGAGAGATCACAAAAAACTCCAGCGTGATCAGATCGAACCGCTCCACCGGAAATTTATGGTTCAGGATATTGTTGATCCTCTGGCGGCTGAAGCGCTTCTGGCTGAAATGCTTTGCCAGAATGGATGCGGACATCTTTTTGAGATTTCCCATTTTATTAATGGGGATCCCGCTGCAGATAACCTTTTCCAGATCCGAAGCACTGATATTCTCAGGCTTCCAGATCTTTTTGCCACCGTTTTCTTCCTCATCTTCCTGATACATGGCTGCAATGATCTTCCTTGCCCGCTCCAGAAGGATCATAAATTCCTGAAAAGCCTGGCTCTTCTCTGATTTCGGATCATCATGTCTTCCTTTCAGAAAAGCCAGATATTCCAGAAGCTTTTCTTCACTGTCCAGACAAAGCCCTGTGCCATACACGATCTCTCCGGTCTTTTTTTCCACCGGAGTCATCTGTTTGTAGGTTTCTTTATATTCCTCCGCTTTATAATAGCCAAGATGATTCCGGTAACAATACCAGTAGATCACTTCTTCCGGATTATAAAAATCAAAATCCTGCTCACGAAGCACCCGGGTCAGAAAATCTGAAACATCCTCTGTACTCATCCGAAGTCCGAACCCCAGCAGAAAAACCGTTTCACGCTTCACAGATGCCTGAGTCAGCCAGTTATTCACCAGAGAACTCAACTTGGCTGATGTAGGTGACATGGATTTCGGTGTGTAGGTTTCCTTGAAGGATTCCACAACGATCTCCCTGTAGACTTCCTGCGGCACCTGGGAAAAAGGCTCCTCAAGCTCTGCACGCTCATACACATATCGTTTCAGATAGTCACCAAAGGAAACCAGTTCCATCTCCTTGTAAAGATAATGAAAAATAACATCTGCATCCTCATCCTCAAAAGAATCCAGACTGACAACCTGGCGGAACTTCTGTGCCGCCTTTCTTGTAAATTCAAAGTCCTTCACTGAATCGAAGGCAACTGTCTGTTCAAAATCAAGATCCTGCATTCGATTTCTCATCGCAAATTTTCTCCTTATCCCTTTTCTTACTCCCCGGGTTTATTACCGTCCGGTACTGTGGCGCTCTGCCCAGCGTTTGAGAATATTTTTTTCTTCATAGCCGCTGATCTGTGCAAGGACCAGTGTCACATTATCTCTGCCGCCTCTTTCCAATGCCTGTTCCAGGATCTTACCTACTTTTTCTTCTGCGGTTTCTGTCCCGTCAAGGATCTTCTGAAGCTCCTCATCAGAAAGCATGTCTGTCACTCCATCTGAACAGATCAGATACGAGCTTCCCGGCTGATAACCGATCTCCACGATAGAAGGCTCCAGTGCCATGTTTTCTTCCTGGAAGCCCAGATACTGCGTCAGCGGAGCTTTTCCCAGCATTTTTCCGCCAATCACATGATCCGTGGAAATCTGCTGGAACTTCCCCTGAAAATGACGGTAGATACGGCTATCCCCAAGGTTGCAGGCATAGATCGCCTTTTCGCTGAAAGACAAAAGTGCCATGGTTGTTCCCATGCTTCTGATACAGTTTTCATTGCTGTAGCGACATACTGCCTCATTCATATTTTCGCAGGCTCCTGTCAGAAAAACCACAGGCTCTTTTTTCAGGGTCTTTTTGTTTTCTTCATAGAAGCCTCCCAGCGCTTCCACAGCTGCAGAAGCTGCCATTTCACCGTAGCTTTCTCCGCCCATGCCGTCAAAAACAGCCAGCATTGGAAGCTGCCAGTGCTGTGTATGACCTGCCAGGATTCCGTCAACCCCCTGGTTGTGCACCGGCAGGCGCACTCCGCAGCACCAGAAATTATCCTCATTATTTGTCCGCACCTTTCCGGTGTGACATGTATACGCATAATCAATCTGATAGGCCATTCTTTTTCCTTTCGTAAAAACCCTTCGACATTACTGCTGAAGCTCCACTACAGAATTACTCCAGTATTTGTCTCCCAGTTCTACATATTTGTCGTTATCGCTCTCTTTATCATGAACCTTACCATCTGCATCGATCCATCGGATCAGAAGGCCGTCCTGATAATAAAAATACTGCTTCTCATCTCCGTCCCATACATAAGTATAAAACATCTGCTCGCCCCAGTAAAAATATTCCTCATAAACGCCATCTGCGGAACTGCCGGGATATACAAGTACTTTGGCGATCTCTCCTGATCCATTATAAAAGCGCAGACGATCCCCCTCTGTACCTTCACGTCTATAGCTATCCAGAGCATTTTCTATGGTTGTCGCATGGTCACGTATCGTTTCCATTGCCTGTGCGAAACTTTTATCCGAATTGTCTGCAGTACCGAAATTTCCTTTGTTCAGAGCATCAGAATCATCGGAATCTGTATACGAAGGTTCCCCGTTATCCGCAGGTTTCCGTATCGTTCGTACCGCAAGGATCCCGCCGATCAACACAACAAGGATCCCGGCTGTTATAAGCATTCTGAAAATACCTTTCCGTTTCCTTCTGTCATCGTCATTTCCATTATTCTCTGGCACGGATCCTTCCCACTCCTGGAGATTCTGGTCACGGTCGTCTTCCAGATCTGTGATAGAGGTAACTCTGGGCTTTACAGCTCCGGTTTTTCTTATACCGGGATCTGACTGACGGGAACGTCCTGACGGATAACCGGACAGACTATCCTTTTCGGATGCTGTTTTTCCGGATGCAGATTTCTGAGGCTTCTGTATTGTGCTCTGAGCCTTTGGCGTATTCCGGGCTGCATTTTTTGCTATTTCTCCGGCTGTCGGTTTCTCCGGCTGTATGGATACCGGCACAGGATTTTTACGTGCCTGACGGATCGCATCCGTATTCAGCTGACTCGTTCTTGCCAGCTGTCTGGCTGCACCCTCCTGGAGAAACTTCGGCATGGACTTCGGAACAGGTCTTTCCTCCACTGGTTTCTGTTTCTCATGAACTCCCTGTTCTCTATTTGCTGCTCCATACCGGATTTCTTCCAGTGCTTCCCGAAATTTCTCAGGAGTCTGATATCGTTCTTTTGCATCATAAGCACAGGCTTTTAAGATAACGGAGCCGAAAGCCTCTCCTGCATCCACAGGTGGTGGCGGTGTTTCGCCTGACATCCTCCTCGTGAGTGCGTTTTCCTTATCTCTGTATGTGATCAGCTGTTTTTCAAGATTCAGAAACGGAAGCCTGTTATGATTCATCAGTTTATATAACACCAGGCCAAGTGCATAAATGTCCACTCTGCTGTCGTACTGTTCTCCCCTGTACATCTCCGGCGCCATATAGGAATAAGTTCCCTTTTTGGAAAGGGTACTCATGGTTTTTTCCAGTTCTCTGGCGATTCCAAAGTCCCCCAGCTTGAAATCCCCGAACCTGGATACAAAAATATTCTCAGGTTTGATATCCCTGTGGATGATGTGAAGCTGCCCACAGTATTCCAGTGATCTGCAAAGATCGATACCCAGCTTCATCACTTCTTTTTCTGTGAGATTTTTTCCCGCATAATATTCCATGAAGCTTGTGAGATATTCCATGCGGATAAAAATATCCCATCCGATCTCGTCCAGATATTCCATCACCTTGTAATCTTCTACAGATACAATATGGGAATTTCCCCGGAAATACTCCATGGTGCTTACTTCCTGAATGCACTCCTCCACCAGATTTTCAAAATAACCGCGGACAGATTTTTCATCACCGGATTCTGAGCGCACACTGTCCAGCTCCCCTTTACTGGCGGGGATTGTGATTATCTTAATTGCCGAGTAAAAAGAACGTCCCTTCTCAGTTCTCTGAGCTTTATACACTCTTCCAAAAGAGCCTTCCCCGATCTTGCTTACGATCTTCCATTCCGGCCACGGGGAAATTGGCAGTTCCTTGTCCATCGCAATCCCTCCTCTCTCAGAAAATCCCTGCTTATAAACAGAAATCTCCCTCCGGATTTCCGGGGGGAGATTTATTTATATTAGCAAGGTATATCGACTTATTCTTCTACCGGTGCAGTTTCCTCTGCTGTCTCTTCAACAGCAATGGTCTCTTCCTCCGGAGCAGTCTCAGTCTTCTCTTCCTCTACGGAAATTTCCTCTGTATCCTCAGGCTCCTCGGAAGCTGTTTTTACCTCCGGCATTCCTGTGTCAAGACTGATCTCACTGTAACGCTTCATACCTGTACCTGCAGGAATCAGCTTACCGATGATAACGTTCTCTTTCAGACCGATCAGCGGATCGATCTTACCTTTGATAGCAGCCTCTGTCAGGACTTTTGTTGTTTCCTGGAAGGATGCTGCTGACAGGAAGGAGTTTGTAGCAAGGGATGCTTTGGTAATACCAAGCATAACCTGTTTTCCCTCTGCCGGCTGTTTGCCCTCTGCCTCAAGTTTCTCGTTAACTTCCTCAACATCAAGGACATCAACAAGTGTTCCTGGCAGGAACTCTGTATCTCCGTTATCCTCGATACGGATCTTCTTCAGCATCTGATGAACGATAACCTCGATATGCTTATCGTTGATCTCAACACCCTGCAGACGATATACACGCTGAACCTCACGGATCATGTAATCCTGAACTGCACGCACACCCTTGATTCTCAGGATATCATGCGGATTTACACTACCTTCTGTCAGCTCATCGCCGGCCTCAAGAACCTGTCCATCAAGGACTTTGATACGAGAACCGTATGGGATCAGGTAAGTCTTGGAATCGCCTGTCTCCGGATCGTTTACGATGATCTCACGTTTCTTCTTAGTGTCGTTGATCGTGGCAACACCTGGGATCTCTGTGATGATCGCAAGACCTTTCGGCTTTCTTGCCTCGAAAAGCTCCTCGACACGAGGAAGACCCTGTGTGATATCTCCACCGGCAACACCACCGGTATGGAAAGTACGCATGGTCAGCTGTGTACCTGGCTCACCGATAGACTGTGCTGCGATGATACCAACAGACTCACCAACCTGTACCGGCTCACCGGTAGCCATGTTCGCACCATAACATTTTGCGCAGACACCAACCTTGCACTTACAGGAAAGGATGGTACGGATCTTCAGTTTGTCGATCGGTCCGCCTGTCTGGTTGCTTACGCCCTCTTTCATGATACGGGCTGCACGCTTCGGTGTGATCATGTGGTTTGCTTTAACAAGGATTTCTCCGTCTTTATTCTTAACTGTCTCACAGGAGAAACGTCCTGTGATACGCTCCTGAAGGCTCTCGATCTCTTCTTTTCCGTCCATGAATCCACGAACGACCATACCGGAGATCTCTGCTCTGTTCTCACAGCAGTCCGCCTCACGAACGATCAGATCCTGGGATACGTCAACAAGTCGTCTTGTCAGGTATCCGGAATCGGCTGTACGAAGAGCGGTATCAGAAAGACCTTTACGAGCTCCATGAGCGGACATGAAGTACTCCAGTACGTCAAGACCTTCACGGAAGTTTGACTTGATCGGGAGCTCGATGGTATGACCGGTTGTATCAGCCATCAGTCCTCGCATTCCGGCAAGCTGTTTGATCTGCTTATCGGAACCACGGGCTCCGGAGTCAGCCATCATGAAGATGTTGTTGTACTTATCAAGACCTGTAAGAAGTGCCTTTGTAAGCTCATCATCGGTCTTCTTCCAAGTATCAACAACCTCCTTGTAACGCTCTTCCTCTGTGATAAGACCACGTTTGTAGTTCTTTGTGATACGGTCAACAGTATCCTGAGCCTGCTTGATCATCTCCGGCTTCTGCGGCGGCACGGTCATATCGGAAATAGATACGGTCATGGCTGCACGTGTGGAGTATTTGTAACCCATAGCCTTAACGGAGTCAAGTACCTCGGCTGTCTTTGTTGCACCGTGAGTATTGATAACCTTTTCAAGGATCTGCTTCAGCTGTTTCTTACCTACAAGGAAATCAACCTCAAGAAGCAGTTCGTTTCCAGGTACGCTTCTGTCCACAAATCCAAGGTCCTGCGGAAGGATCTCGTTGAACAGGAAACGTCCCAGTGTGGACTGAACATTGCCGCTTAAAACAGTTCCGTCCGGCATTGTCTTATGACAATGGACAATGATCTTTGTCTGGAGTGTGATGACCTTGTTCTCATATGCAAGAATTGCCTCGTTGACACTCTTAAAGAACTTGCCCTCACCCTTGTTTCCAGGTCTTTCCTGTGTCAGGTAGTAGATACCAAGGACCATATCCTGTGAAGGAACGGCTACAGGACCACCATCTGACGGTTTCAGAAGGTTGTTCGGTGATAACAGAAGGAAACGGCACTCTGCCTGTGCTTCCTGGGAAAGCGGAAGATGTACAGCCATCTGGTCACCATCGAAGTCAGCGTTGAACGCGGTACAAACAAGCGGATGAAGCTTGATCGCCTTACCTTCTACAAGGATCGGCTCGAATGCCTGGATACCCAGACGATGCAGTGTAGGTGCACGGTTCAGCATAACCGGATGCTCCTTAATGACGTCCTCAAGGACATCCCATACTGCCGGCTCAAGCTTCTCTACCATTTTCTTGGCATTTTTGATGTTGTGGGAAGTTCCGTTGGCAACAAGCTCTTTCATAACGAAAGGTTTGAACAGCTCGATAGCCATCTCCTTCGGAAGACCACACTGATAGATCTTCAGTTCAGGTCCTACGACGATTACAGAACGTCCGGAATAGTCAACTCGTTTACCGAGAAGGTTCTGACGGAAACGTCCGGATTTACCCTTCAGCATATCGGAAAGGGATTTCAGAGCTCTGTTTCCAGGGCCTGTTACAGGACGTCCACGGCGTCCGTTATCGATCAGGGCATCTACAGCCTCCTGCAGCATACGCTTCTCGTTGCGGACAATGATATCCGGAGCACCAAGCTCCAGAAGTCTTTTCAGACGGTTGTTTCTGTTGATGATCCTTCTGTAAAGATCATTCAGGTCAGATGTTGCAAAACGTCCTCCGTCCAGCTGTACCATAGGACGAAGATCCGGCGGGATAACCGGGATAACGGTCATGATCATCCACTCAGGACGGTTGCCGGACTCACGGAAGGACTCCACAACCTCAAGACGTTTGATGATCCTTGCACGCTTCTGGCCTGTTGCGTCCACAAGCTCTGCCTTCAGTTCTTCGGAATCCTTTTCAAGATCGATAGCCTGAAGGAGCTCCATGATGGACTCGGCACCCATACCTACACGGAATCCTTCTCCGTAAGACTCACGTGCTTCCTGGTACTCACGCTCGGTGAGTACCTGTTTGTACATAAGTCCGGAATCTGCAGGATCCAGAACGATATAGTTAGCAAAGTAAAGCACTTTCTCCAGTGTTCTCGGAGAAATATCAAGGATCAGACCCATACGGGACGGAATTCCTTTAAAGTACCAGATATGAGACACCGGAGCTGCAAGCTCGATGTGTCCCATACGCTCTCTACGAACGGCAGATTTGGTTACTTCAACACCGCATCTGTCGCAGACAACGCCTTTATAGCGAATTTTTTTGTACTTTCCACAGTGGCACTCCCAGTCCTTGCTCGGTCCGAAAATCCTTTCACAGAAAAGACCATCCTTCTCAGGCTTCAAGGTTCTGTAGTTGATCGTTTCAGGTTTTAAAACCTCACCGTGTGACCACTCTCTGATCTTCTCAGGGGACGCCAGTCCGATCTTGATGGCATCGAAAGTCATTGGCTGATATGTTTCATTGGCGTTGGTTGTTTCTGCCATGTATTCTTTCCCCTTTCTTATTCCTCATCATCAAAGGACTCTTCAAACTCGATCATATCATCTTCGTCTTCCATGTCCTCATCTTCTTCTACATTGACAAGCTCTTCTCCGCTGAACTCCTGCTTGGTGTAGCCGTGTTTACCGAAGGACTCCTCATCTCTGCGTCCTCTGGAATCGCCCTCGATGACATGACGAAGATCAGTATCTCCGTAATCAGAGGTTTCCATAATGTGTACCTCTGATCCGTCCTCGCTGAGCACACGTACATCCAGACCAAGAGACTGAAGCTCTTTAAGAAGTACCTTAAAGGACTCAGGAATACCTGGCTCAGGAATGTTGTCACCTTTGATGATCGCTTCATAGGTCTTAACACGTCCGATCACATCATCAGACTTCACTGTCAGGATCTCCTGCAGTGTGTAGGAAGCACCATATGCCTCCAGTGCCCAAACCTCCATCTCTCCGAAACGCTGTCCACCGAACTGAGCTTTACCACCCAGAGGCTGCTGTGTTACCAGGGAGTATGGACCTGTGGAACGTGCATGGATCTTATCATCTACCAGATGATGCAGCTTCAGGTAGTGCATGTGACCGATAGTTACAGGGCTGTCGAAGTACTCGCCTGTACGTCCGTCACGAAGTCTTACCTTACCGTCTCTGGAGATCGGAACGCCCTTCCAGAGTGCTCTGTGAGCTTTATTCTCATCGAGATACTGCATAACATCCGGTGCAAGGATGTCTTTATATTTCTCACGGAATTCCTCAAAGTCTTCCGTATTAACGTAATCGTTGGCAAGCTCCAGAGTATCCTGGATATCAACCTCGTTTGCGCCATCGAATACAGGTGTTGCAATATTGAAGCCAAGTGCTTTGGCAGCAAGGCTCAAGTGGATCTCCAGGACCTGTCCGATGTTCATTCGGGAAGGTACACCCAGAGGATTCAGCACGATATCAAGAGGACGTCCGTTTGGAAGGAATGGCATATCCTCAACCGGAAGTACACGGGAAACGACACCCTTGTTACCATGACGACCAGCCATCTTATCACCAACGGAGATCTTTCTCTTCTGTGCAATATAAATACGTACTGCCTGATTTACTCCAGGGCTCAGCTCATCGCCGTTCTCTCTTGTAAATACCTTGGCATCTACGATAATACCATACTCACCGTGCGGTACCTTAAGGGAAGTATCACGTACCTCTCTTGCCTTCTCACCGAAGATAGCACGAAGGAGACGCTCCTCAGCAGTAAGCTCAGTCTCTCCCTTAGGAGTAACCTTACCGACAAGGATATCACCGGCACGTACCTCAGCACCGATACGGATGATACCGCGCTCATCCAGATCCTTCAGAGCGTCATCGCCGACACCCGGAACGTCACGTGTGATCTCTTCCGGTCCCAGCTTGGTATCACGGGATTCTGCCTCATATTCCTCAATATGGACAGATGTATAAACATCATTCTGTACCAGTTTCTCACTAAGAAGAACAGCATCCTCGTAGTTATAACCCTCCCAGGTCATAAATCCGATCAGCGGGTTCTTACCAAGTGCAAGCTCACCATTGGATGTAGACGGGCCATCCGCGATAACCTGTCCTGCCTCAACATGCTCACCCTGGAACACGATCGGTCTCTGGTTGTAGCAGTTGCTCTGGTTGCTTCGCATGAATTTAGTCAGATGATAATCATCTTTTGTTCCGTCATCATTCTTGATAGAGATATCTGTAGATGTGGAACGAAGTACTGTACCTGCTTTTCTTGCAACAACGCATACACCGGAGTCAACAGCTGTCTTGGTTTCCATACCTGTACCAACAACCGGAGCCTCTGTTGTAAGAAGCGGAACGGCCTGACGCTGCATGTTGGATCCCATCAGCGCACGGTTCGCATCATCGTTCTGCAGGAACGGGATCAGGGCTGTAGCAACGGAGAATACCATTCGCGGAGATACATCCATGTAATCGAACATGTGCTGCTCGTACTCCTGTGTCTCCTCGCGGTAACGACCGGAAACGTTCTTATGAATGAAGTGTCCCTCTTCATCCAGTGGCTCATTCGCCTGTGCTACATGGTAATTATCTTCCTCATCCGCTGTCATGTATACAACCTCATCGGTTACACGCGGGTTGGAAGGATCTGTTTTGTCGATCTTTCTGTACGGAGCCTCTACGAAGCCGTACTGATTGATCCTTGCATAGGATGCAAGGGAGTTGATAAGTCCGATGTTCGGTCCCTCAGGAGTCTCGATCGGGCACATTCTTCCATAGTGGGAATAATGTACGTCTCGAACCTCGAATCCGGCTCTGTCTCGTGACAGACCGCCAGGTCCCAGTGCGGAAAGTCTTCTCTTGTGAGTCAGCTCTCCAAGCGGGTTGTTCTGATCCATGAACTGTGACAGCTGGGATGATCCGAAGAACTCTTTTACTGCTGCAGTTACAGGTTTGATATTGATCAGGGACTGCGGAGAAATACTCTCTGTGTCCTGTGTTGTCATTCTCTCACGTACCACACGCTCAAGTCTGGAAAGACCGATGCGGTACTGATTCTGAAGCAGCTCACCGACAGCACGGATACGACGGTTGCCCAGGTGGTCGATATCATCATCGTTACCAAGGCCATACTCCAGATGCATATTGTAGTTAATGGACGCAAGGATATCTTCCTTGGTGATGTGTTTCGGGATCAGGTCGTGGATATCACGTTTGATCGCATCACATCTGTCCTCAAATGTGTCATTTTCTTCCAGAATTTTTTCGAGCACTGGGTAGTATACTAATTCTGTAACACCCAGGGACTTCGGATTCTCAAGCTCCGGCAGATAGTGACGGATATCAACCATAAGGCTGGAAAGGACTTTGATTTCTCTCTCCTCACCCTGGATCCATACGTACGGAACTGCGGAATTCTGTAATGTATCAGCAAGCTTTTTTGTAACAAGTGTCTCAGCCTCAGCAAGGATCTCACCTGTTGTTGTATCTACAACATCCTGAGAAAGCTTGTGGCCTACGATACGTTTATTGAAATGAAGCTTCTTATTAAATTTATAACGTCCGACTTTGGCAAGGTCATATCTTCTCGGATCGAAGAACATTGCCATGATCAGGCTCTCTGCGCTCTCTACTGCAAGCGGCTCGCCCGGACGGATCTTCTTATACAGCTCAAGGAGACCTTCCTGATAGTTTGTGGAGGTATCCTTTGTAAAGCTGGCAAGGATCTTTGGCTCTTCACCAAACAGATCAATGATCTCAGCATTGGTTCCAATGCCCAGTGCACGGATCAGAACAGTGATCGGAACCTTTCTTGTTCTGTCTACACGTACATAAAATACATCATTTGAATCTGTCTCGTACTCCAGCCATGCACCTCTGTTCGGAATTACAGTACTGGAAAACAGTCTCTTACCAAGCTTATCATGAGCGATCGCGTAGTAGATTCCAGGGGAACGTACTAACTGGCTGACAATAACACGCTCAGCACCATTGATAACAAAGGTACCCGTAGCTGTCATCAGCGGTAAATCTCCCATGAAAATCTCGTGTTCGTTGATCTCTTCTGTTTCCTTATTGATCAGCCTTACTCGAACCTTCAAAGGTGCGGCATAAGTCACGTCACGTTCTTTACACTGCTCGATGGAATATTTTGCATCTTTTTCATCGTATGTGAAATCGATGAATTCCAGACTGAGCTTTCCGCCGTAATCTGCGATCGGAGAAATATCATCAAATACTTCTTTTAAACCTTCGTCAAGAAACCACTGGTAGGAATCTTTCTGAACTTCGATCAGGTTTGGCATTTCCAGGACTTCTTTTTGTCTCTGGTAGCTCATACGCATGCTTTTTCCAGTTTTTACAGAACGAATTCTGTTTTTTTCCATTGACGTTTCACCCCTGTTTTTTTATTATTTATTACAACATGATCCCGCCTGACCTTTAGGCAGGCATATCTAGCCATAATATAGCATCCTCCACTTTAACATAAGAAAAAAAGTGTGTCAAGCACTTTTTTTGATTTTTTTACATTTTTCAAAAAAAAGATTCTGTTCCTTCTATACATACGATGTATGGATATCCGGAACAGAATCTTTTTTTATCACACATACTTACTTCACAACAGTATTTACTGTTACTGTATTTCCGTATTTATCTTTTGAGACAAGTTTCAGAGCAGTATTCTTTTTTTGCTTCTTTATTTTAATAACGTACTGTTTCTTTTTGTTTACGGATGATACACCCAGCTTTGTCTGTTTTCCGGAACGCTGCACATATGCAATAACTGTCTGGCTGCCTGATGCAGTTCCGCTTATAGCTGTACTTCTTGATGTAACAGTTCTGCATGAAGGACGGTTGATGCCGGTCCATCCTTTGCAGCTTTTTACATATATCGCCTGAACCTTTCCGTTTTCGCAAAATGTATTCTTTTTCATGACCGGTATTACAGATGCATATGCATAAACACCATTCCCCGTATTTTTCTCCGCACGGTTTCCTGATACTTCGGATACTTTTGATTTCCAGAGCAAAATACCACTTTTTGCATTTGATGTCACACGATTGCTTTTTACCCTGACTCCGCCGACCACATACTCAATTTTCACGCCATGATTTTTGTTGGATAAACAGGTATTACCAAGAACATTATTGTTCTTTCCTGCATTTACACGTATTCCCGAGCCGGCCGTTGATTTAACAGTATTCTTCTGTGCAGTGGATGAAGTATTTACAGATTGCAGATAAATTCCATCTCCGCCTGCTCCGGAAACAGTATTCTGCTCTACAAGATTTCTCTGTTCTGATCCTGCTGCATAGACAGAACCGGAGAGATAAATTCCCGTATTTGCAGTTCCGGACACTGTATTCCTGCTGATAACGCTTCCTCTGGAATCCTGGGCATAAATCCCAAAATTGGAATATGAAGAAGTTTTTTTCATTGTTACCTGATTATCTGTTACGGTATCTGTGTCAGTAAGAGACATGCTGATTCCGTTTCCATATCCGCTGATCTGATTATCTTCTACAGTCACACCTTTCACCGGATATATCTTTTTAGGGAGCACAGCTCCATCTTTTTTCATATTATAGCCTGAAACTTTTATACCACTGCAGATCCATGCAATTCCACCAATGCTGGTAGTTCTGGCAAGACTGATGTAGTTTCCTGCCACACGAAGATTCCTGTTTTTCAGCATGTCCGGCCCATCATCATAGCCTGGCGTCTGGTGTGTATTGCTGCTCACAGAAGAAATGTCCACTCCATTTCCCACATTTACCATGGTATTATTTTCTGCTGTAGAATCTTCATAATTCATAAACCTTATACAGCGTTTTTTTACATTATGGAAAGTATTATTCGTAACTGTGATCCTTTTATATGTTTTTCCGGACATCATACTGTGCGTTCCCAGCCCTGTAAAGACATCTTCGAACACATTTCCATCGATCACAAAATCTTCACAGGTCGTTCCATCATAAGGTCTGTACTGCGGAAAAACATTGCTCTCATCTGTACAGCAGTCGATCTGAATACATTCCTGTCCGCCTTCCACATAATTCTTATAATAGCCACTGAATGTACAGCCTGTGATCTTGGCATTTTTCACTCCGCCAAATTCCAGAAAATGAGATTTCAGATTATTAAGAAATGTAGCATTTTTAATCGTAACATTCGTAGCATGTCCAATGCAAAATCCCACAAATCCGCCTGGTGCATCCTTATTTTCCACACACTGATAATTGTAGTCCCAGGTTCCTCCATCGATCACAATGTTGCGATATCCATCATATCCGCCTTCTGAATCTTTGGTATTTCCAAGACGGAGGATCAGATGTTTGGTGGTAGACGTTTTTGTAATATTAGCGTCTCTTGCATATAAGTACATATTACTGTACATGCAAAGTGTACCTGTCAGTTCATAATTTCCCGGTGGAATTATGATCTTGCAGGGATTTTCATCTGTGGCCTGATCTTTCAGTTCAAGAAACAGTGTGTTCAAGGGTGCTGTGATATCCTGTCCTTCCTCAACTTCCAGAGTCACAGTCTGATAAGTTCCAAGTTCTCCATCTGAAGCATCTCCTGCGGAAAAATCCCCAGCAGCATTGGCATCATCTGTAAAATCAGCCTGTGCCTGACCTGCGCCTTCATCAGCTTTATTATTATCCGGCTCTGCGACGTTTTCTACATTACCGTTTTCCTGCTGAAGCTGAAGTTCTTCGGAACCGTTATCACCGTTCTCCGTTCCTTCGGAAAAATCTGCCGGCAATTCTCCGCTGATACTACCATCTGCTGTCTGAATATCCTCACTGCCAGCTTCCGTTGCTGCATTGTCAGAAATATTCTTATTTGTGTCAAAATCTCCATCTGTGCTTCCATCTGAAAATGTGTCTTCAGTTGAATTTTCCGATATTTCCTCATCCCCCGGTGCCTCTGATACATCCACTGCTTCTACAGCACCTGACTCTATTTTTGTCCAGGATGCCTGTGATGCAGGAACCACACTGCCATCGTTATCCAACACAAGCGGATCCAGATCCTGTTCCGGCATATTTTCCTCTTCTTCAAGCTCCTCCTGCTGCTGCATTGCAGCTTCCTGAGCCCGAAGTTCATCCAGAGGATTTTTCACGTTTACAGTTATATTTTTTACATTTTTTCCGACAGACACTGTCTTGGCCGCCGTCGGAAAAGAAACTCCTGTGATTCCCAACGCAGCAGCAAGGATACAGGCCATTATTTTTCGTTTCATATTCCATCCACCCTTTCCTGTCTCCTTTATTATCCTTTCTTTTTCTTCAAAAAGCAAGATTTACCATGGATTTTTTCACTAAAAAAGGCTGCTGTGCCGCCGGTAAACCGGCAGTCACAACAGCCTTTAAAACTTCTGATCTGATCGGATTATTTAAGTGTAACCTTAGCTCCCTCAGCCTCAAGTTTAGTTTTGATGTCCTCAGCCTCAGCTTTGGATGCGCCCTCTTTAACAACCTTCGGAGCACCATCAACGATAGCTTTAGCCTCTTTAAGTCCAAGACCTGTAACCTCACGAACAACTTTGATAACTTTAACTTTGTTAGCGCCAACCTCTGTAAGCTCTACGTCAAACTCATCTTTCTCCTCAGCTGCCTCGCCTGCTGCACCTGCTGCTGCTACAACAACACCTGCTGCTGCGGAAACGCCGAACTCTTCCTCACAAGCTTTTACAAGGTCATTTAACTCTAATACAGATAATTCTTTGATTGCTGCAATAAATTCTTCTGTTGTTAATTTTGCCATTTTAATTTCCCTCCATTTATAAATTTTAATTAATAATCATGCGGTCGTTATGCCGCCAATTGCACGTTGCTGGGATTACTCAGCAGCTGCTGCGTCAGCTCCGCCATTCTGCTCTGCGATCTGATTAAGCACACGAGCGAAGTTTGCGATCGGAGACTGCATGCTTCCAAGCAGTTTTCCAAGAAGTTCCTCTCTTGAAGGAATTGTGGACAGTGCCTGAATTCCGGCCTGATCATTGTAGTTACCTTCAACTACACCTGCGATCAGCTCCAGTGCCGGGAACTGTTTTGCATATTTAGCAAGGATTCTTGCCGGAGCAGTTGCGTCTGTCTCGGAGATAGCGATCGCATTTGTGCCATGTAAATGATCACTGAGGCTCTCAAATGCTGTACCCTCGAATGCACGACGCATCATGGTATTTTTGTATACCTTGTACTGAACACCAGCTTCTCTTAACTCTTTACGAAGAATTGTATCCTGCTCAACTGTAAGACCGCTGTAGTTTACAAGTACAACAGACTGTGCGTCTTTAATGCTGTTAGAGATCTCTTCTACGATTGGTTGTTTCAGTTCTACTTTTGCCATGAAATGGTACACCTCCTTATAGATTTTGTATACCGCCGTCGCAATAAGTCAATCTGTTTAAAAAAAAGACCTTACTGCTTCGCAATAAGGCCTTGTGTAATCTTAACTCAGAATACTTGGACCTCGGTAGGCGTTTTGATCCTTATGCCTTACGGCACCTACTGTCTTCGGCAGCGTTCTTAGATACAATACCATAACAGTGCCGGGTGTGTCAAGTATTTTTTTGAAGTTTTTCAGATACCACGGATTATTCCGCAGCAGGCGTGTTATTTCGTACCAAAAATCCTGTCTCCTGCATCTCCAAGTCCAGGGCAGATGTAAGCGTTCTCATTGAGCTCTCTGTCAAGGGAACCACAGTAGATCTGTACATCCGGATGTGCCTCGTGAAGTCGTTTCAGTCCTTCCGGTGCTGCAATGATGCACATAAACTTGATATTCTTTCCGCCCTGTTTCTTAACAAAATCAATAGCAGCCTCGCCGGAACCGCCTGTTGCAAGCATCGGGTCAACGATTACTGCAATACGCTCATCAATGGATTCCGGAAGTTTGCAGTAGTACTCATGCGGCTCATGTGTCTCAGGATCTCTGTAAAGACCTACATGTCCCACTTTGGCAGATGGCACCAGTGTCAGGATACTGTTTACCATTCCAAGACCTGCACGGAGTACCGGGATAACAGCCAGCTTCTTACCGGCGATCATAGGTGTCCTGCATGTCTCGATCGGTGTCTCCACTTCCACTTCCTCTGTAGGAAGATCACGAAGTGCCTCGTATCCCATAAGGATGCCGATCTCCTCCACCAGTTTACGGAACTCATTTGTTCCTGTGTTCTTGTCACGGAGCATTGAAATTTTGTGTTTGATCAGCGGATGATCCATAATATAAACATTTTCCATTGTGATTTCCTCTCTTGTTCCGACGCAGCCGATACGCCTGCCACATCTGTGATTTTTTATCTTATTACATTATAATATATATAGTGTTTTTCCAAAAGGGGGAGTTTTACTTTTGAAGTTTTAATTCTCCGTCTCCGGCAGCAATAGCCTGATCGATCGCCCAGGCAACTCCAAATTCCTGGTTGGTCTTTGTTATATATTTTGCCACCTCTTTGATCCCGGGAACGGAATTTCCCATGGCTACCGTGGCGCCGAAATCCATAGACAGCATGGAATAATCATTAAAGCTGTCCCCAAGCACCATTACCTCATCCATTGTATATCCAAGAGATTCTATATATTCCTTCAACACAGGACCTTTCTGGGCTCTGACTTCCGTCACCTCCTGGTTCAGGATAAAGGAAGATGCCACCGCAAGCTCAGGATTCTGTCCAAGCTTCTCCCCGATCTCCTGAAGCATGTCCACATCTCCTGCAAAAATAAAGATCTTGTACACAGGCGTCTCACATTCTTCCAGAGAACGGATATCTGAGATTCCTCTGGTATTTCCGGCAATCTGCAGGAACTGAGCAGAGTTACGGATCTTTTCATCGCTGTCATTTTTGTCCATATGGAAAAGTCTTATCTGGCGGATAATACCCTCCTCGATCTCCTTCTTAGTTCCAAGCCGGTAATCATACCTGTCTGTAAAAAATATAACAGATACAGGATATTCTTTAAGTTCCTCATAGACCTCCTCGCAGAGATCAATGGGGATCGGCGTACGTTTCACTACTTCTCTCTGTGGGTTTCTCACCTCTGCTCCACTGCTTAAGATGTAATCACAGGTAATATCTGTATCCTTCAGTGCGTCCATGGCTCCACGGAAATTACGTCCTGTAGCCACCATAAAACGGATTCCCGCATCACAGGCACGTTTAATGGCAACCTGAGTTTCCGGTGCGATCTTATGGTCATCCCCAAGAAGGGTTCCGTCCATATCACTGGCGATCACTTTTATCATAAGTTCCTTCTCCTTTGAGCATTTTAATCTTCTGTGAGAAATTATAGCTTACAGGAACCGGAATTACAAGATGGGACAGATAAAGCGGGCATTTATATTCCCCTTTGCTGCCACCATGTCCTGTGATATAATTCTTTGCATATATTTTCTTATTATATTATTTCATTCTGATGGAGGAATCATGCTAAAAAAATCATATATATACCGGACCTTCACCCGGCTTTTATCTGTCACGCTGCTGATCAGTTTCTGTTTTCTTTTTGCCGGATGCGAACAAACCCAAACCAACACTGATGAGCAGGAACCTGTCAGTGTTTCTGATTTTAAACTGAACACAGTTGTTGATATCAAGATCTATGATTCCAGGGACAGATCTCTCCTTGATGACTGTCTCTCTCTCTGCGACAGATATGAGCTTGTTTTCAGCCGTACCAATGAAGACAGTGAACTGTACAGACTGAACCACAGAGAAGACCAGGGCCAGGAATCCGGCAGTTTTCCTTATAAGATAAGTACAGATCCTGATTCACAGAAGGAAACCTGGATGATTTCCCCCCAGCTTGCAGATCTTCTGGATGAAGGACTTGCCTTTACCAGGGAATCCGGAGGTGCTTTTGATATTGCCATTGCGCCTCTTACCTCTCTGTGGGATTTTACCGCAGAAGCTCCCCAGGTACCGGCAGACAATGATATCCAGACAGCACTGCCACTGTGCAGCTCTGATGGCGTAGAGCTTAACGGGCAGAAGCTTACTCTTCCTTCTCCCGACACTGCCTTTGACGTAGGGGCTATTGCCAAAGGCTATATTGCCGACCGCATCAGTGAATACCTGAAAAAAAGCGGCGTAAAAAGTGCCATCATCAATCTGGGCGGCAATGTTCTCTGTATTGGAGGACGGCCTGACGGAGAGCCATTTAAGGTTGGCGTTCAGAAGCCTTTTGCTGACCGCAATGAAACGGCTGCTGTAGTGGATATCAACGGACGTTCAGTTGTTTCTTCGGGAATCTACGAACGCTGCTTTAAGCAGGACGGAAAACTCTATCATCACATCCTGGATCCACACACCGGATATCCTTATGATAACGGTCTGATCTCCGTCACTATCATTTCTGACCGTTCCGTGGACGGCGATGCCTTAAGCACCACCTGCTTTGCACTGGGCCTGAAAAAAGGTCTTGCCTTCGCAGAAAAAAAAGGTGTCCAGGCTGTCTTCATCACCAAAGACTATGAGCTTCACTATACAAAAGATTTCCAGAAAAAAATAAAAGTTTCACAGGTCGACTGATCTGTGAAACTTTTATCTGTGATAGTATCTGCTGCTCTTTTTAATTAGGTGTGATCATATCCGGCCAGGACAGGATTTCCCTAGAGATGATCTCTTCGTAATCACCTTCCACATCCTCACTTCTTCCGGCTGCAAACACATTGGTCTCAGCACCCCATACACTGTCCTCATACTCCCATACGTGGAACTTCAGCCCGCGGAACATAAAATCAATGCTTCCGCAGCCATCCTCTTCCGTATACTCAAATGGGATCTTCTTGGTATTCAGTGCTTCCTGCACTTTCTGTAAACGCATATACTCTCGCTCCTTCCACGCCGAAAATCTTTCTTTATATCAAGTATAGCATGTTGTGATTTTCGACACAAGGAAAGGATGAAAGTGGCTGTGAGCTACGGATATCTCAGGCCCAGTAGAGTCTCATTCCAAACTCATGGCTCATACGGTCCGGATGCCCATCAACTCTTGAAAGCAAAGTACAGATATCCTGATAGGTATTCTTTGCCATACATTTACCGCTATTATCAGAAAGAATTAGTGTAAGGTTCCACTTCTTGCCTTTTCCGTATTCTTTCTCAAAGGTTTTTACCATGACACGGCTGTCTGCCGGAACTTCTGCTTTAACACTTCCCTTTTCCACCAGTTCTCCGTTCAATGTTTCTGTAATGATCCATGTAAGTTCACACTCTCCCAGAGCTCCATCTGTATCATTTACAATATACAGACTGTCCAGATAATCTTTGTGCTTTGCAAAAGCACCCACTGGTGCGTTGCTTTCCAGTATAGCCTGAAGACCCTTTTTGGGAATTCCCCACCAGTCATATAATCCGTAGAAGCTCTGAGGACACAGATCGATAAACATAAACTGTATATATCCTGAGCAAGGTTCATATTTCTGGATCCTGTAATGCTCTGTATAATATTTCAGAAGCTTATACTGATATTCCTGGATCTTCGGGATATCATCCACCAGTTTTTCCAGACGATGATATACCGCCGGAACAGTTTTCAGATTTTCACTGCTGCCCGGTGCATCAAATCCGTACTCTGTATTCAGCTTTTCTGTCTGCTCATAAATATCTGCATATTCTCCACCGCATAAAGAACCCAGATAATTATGGCTGTCCCCGCTAAGCAGATCGTCTTCGCAGAAAGAACCCTTGATGATCGGTCTGCCCGGATCCATCTTCTGTACTTCCCTGTACAAAGCAGGTCCCGGATTTTCCTCCATAAATCTCCTTCTCACATTTCCATCCGGATCAATACATCCCGGTTCATTCATAATGATCCAGCAGATCAGAGACGGATGATGCTTCAGAAGTTTCACATTTTCTCTGTAAACATCTGCAAATCTCTGCGCCCATTCATCTGTTGAAGGATGCGTCCAGTTGTACTCCGAATCCTGAAAAACTGCAATTCCCAGCTCGTCACACAGATCATAAAAAACTTCCTGCTCTGTGTGGACATGTACTCGTACCAGATTAAAACCTGCCGCCTTTACATTAAGAAGATCTCTCAGGTACCGTTCCTTTGTCATTGCAGAAATATAACAATCCGGAAAATAAGAGGTTCCTCTTATATACAGTTTCCTGTTATTAAGCCAGAATCTTGTTATTTTTTCATTACGCTCAATCTGAATGTCCCGAAAAGCAAAATTCGTTGTTCTGCTGCTCAGTATGTCTTTTCCCCTGCTTAACGTAAGTTCTGCCTGATACATCCAGGGATAACCATGATCCCATGTGGACCACAGTCTGACATCTTCCACTTTAAGCTCACATTTAAAACCTGTCTCTGCTTTCTCTGCCATTATCTGAACAGTTTTTTCTGCCTTTATAAGACCGGACTCTTTTTCCCGGATCTTTACATTAAAATCATATGTCTCCCCGGATTTCAGACCTCGCGCTTCAGTTTCCACATATACGTCTGCTTTCCTTACATCCGGATCCAGTTCATACTTCAGATCTGTCTGATCTTCCAGAACACCTTCTTCTGTCAGGATCAGTTCCACTTTTCCGTAGATTCCTACAGGATTTACATCTCTCTGGATAAATGTATCAGAATGTTCGTAGGTACCTTTTACCATATTTCTTTTTACCAGGTGGGTTCTGGAATCCTGTGCATCCAGCTCCACCTCATCATCCCATGGAGAACTTACCTTTACAATGAGATAATTTTTCTCTCCAAAAACAAGCTTATCTTTTACATTAAAGGAAAATGGAGCGGAATATCCTTCATGCTCTCCAAGAAATTCTCCGTTAATCCATACTTTTCCATAATAATCAACATTGGTAAATTTAAGGACAGCATCCGTAACTTTCTGATCCGGAACTTCAAACTCTGTTTTGTACCACCAGGGCGCCTGATTGAAATATCTCAGTTCACGCCCGAAATATGGCTGTCTGGCATAGATAAGCTGCAGATGTTTCAGTTCCTCCAGTTCCTCCCATTCAGACACCTGGGAACCTACGGAAGTATCCGCTTCCCTGGCAGCATAAAGCCCGGTCTTTTCCCCTGTATCATGAACATCCTGCAAAATTTTCCATCCTTGTTTCAATTCAATCCTTGTTTCCATTTCAGCCTCCTAACTCTTGACCGCACCTGCAGCCATACCTTCGATTATGTTTTTGTTAAGAATAAAATACACGATCAGTGTAGGCAGGATCGATATTACGATCGCCGCAAATGTACTTCCCCAGTCCACTCTTCCGAACTGCCCCACAAAGTCATTCAGGCCAATTGGCAGAGTTTTCATATCAGAAGATGAGATAAATGTATTGGCATATGTAAATTCGTTCCATACAAAAACAAAATTGTATGTAAGAACTGTCATTGTAGTATTTTTAGCCATAGGTACCACGATCTTGCGGAATGTGGTTCCCATTGTGGCACCGTCAATAACTGCTGCTTCCAGAAGAGAATCCGGCATAAATTTAAAAAATCCGGTGTAAAGATAGATACACATTGGAAGTCCGAACCCGATCTGCGGAAGCACCAGTGCCCAGTATGTATTTCTCAGTCCGATCCTGTTATAAATCTGGAACATGGGTATAAGGCAGGAAAAAATAGGCACCATCATTCCAAACAGGAAAAATGCCATCAGTGCATTGGCATATTTTACCTTTACCTTGCTGATCACAAATGCAACCGGGCATCCCAGGACTACGATGCCAAGAAGTGTGAGAACTGCCACAACCGTACTGTTAAGAAAATATCTTGGAATGGATGAGATCGTCAGTGCGCTGATATAGTTTCCAAGATAAAATCCTGATGGCAGGGCATACTGTGCAGTATATGTCATTTCATCCGGTGTTTTCAGACTGGAGCAGATAACCCAGAAAATAGGGTAGACCTGTATCATGACAAAAATAAGGATCACTACATAGAACACAGCACGAATAGGTATATTTTTTCTTGATTTTATCATTCTGACCCATCTCCTTTCGCCGATCCCAGGCATTTCTGTATAATCCCTACTGCTACCAGACATTCAATGACCAGAAAAACGGACAATGTACTTCCATAGCCAAAGTCAGCCGAATTAAAAGCGGTTTTATACATATAAGTTGCCACCATCTCTGTTGATCTGGATTTATTGTCAAGAATATAGAATACATCAAAGGTTTTCAGACAACCATTTACAAGCATTACAATGACAATGCTGAATATATTTTTCACCAGTGGAAGCTTTATGTAACGATACTGTTGAAAAACATTGCAGCCATCCATTGTAGATGCCTCGATCACATCCTTTGATATGGATACAAATGCGGAATAAAAAATGATCATGTACAGACCACAGTATTTATATCCATCGATCAGGGTTATGGTAATCAGCGCTGTATGGGAATTTGCCAGCAAAGCGATAGGTTCCATTCCCAGTTTTTCCATCACATAGCAAACCAGGCCCTGGGGCTGGACAGAAAGCATTTTGGAAAAAATCTGGCAGATCGCCATAGATGAAATGATACATGGAATAAAATAAATAACCCGCAGAATATTTCCACCTTTGGAAATATGTGTAAGCAAAATTGCCAGGATCAGTCCTGCACATAACTGGAACAAACTTCCCAATACAACAAATTTAAGATTATTTACAACAGCCTCACGAAATGTCTCATCCTGAAACATCCTCACATAATTTTCCAGTCCGATAAACTTCATATCACCGATTCCATTCCAGGAAAAAAGGCTGTAACCCATTGACCACAGAATTGGGATGATAACAGTAAGAATATATACGAACAGTGCAGGAAGAACAAACGGTAAAGGCTGGATTTTATTTCTGGGCTTCATATCCTCTCCCCTTTCATACGCAGATGCAGATAAAATTCCGCATCTGCGTATTCTCTCAGTTATTCTTCAGTGTCAAAATAATCAGATGCATACTGTTCTACAGCTTTGTCCATGTTTTCGCAGAACTCTTCAGGAGTTGATTCTCCCATTCCAAGGCTTGCCAACTCTTTTCTGTAAACCTCGTTTGTAGAAGGATCCAGACGAACATCCCAGCACTGGGCAAAAGTGCCGCAGTTCTCAAGATCACTTAAAATCTGCTGTGTAAGCTCCGGAAGCTTCTCCGAATCACTTGGCATCATGGATGGAAGCATATTGAACTCATACATTGCCGTATCAGCAAAATTATCCCATACATAACTGATGAAATCTTTCATCTCATCACTCATGGAATCCTTGAGAATGGCAGTTCCGATTCCACAATTCGCATAGTAATCATTTTCTCCTGTAGCGGTTCCTTCGCTGTCTACAGGAAGTTTGAACATGGAAATGTCATCTTTAAGATTTCCCTCATCATCTACAAGATCCGGTGTATCCCATGTTCCGGTGTATAACATTGCCGCACCACTGTTCAGAAACAGATCCATCTGTGCGGTAGTATCTGAACTTGTCCATCCTTCACTGAAATACTGGGCTATATCCTGTGTATACTGGGCTGTTGCGATACCTGTCTCAGAATTAAATTTTTCTTTTCCCATTCTTGCATTGTCAATGAAGTCATTTCCTTCCAGTCTGAAAGCCTTAAATGCAGGATAACGCATGATCATGTCGTAATTTCCTGCGGATATCGGGGTCATTCCCGCATCTTTCAGCTTCTTGCACACATCCAGGAGGTCTTCCAGTGTCTGAGGTGTTTCAGTAATTCCGGCTTTTTCAAACATGTCTTTGTGATACCAGAAATACTCTACATTTCCCTGCCAGGTCATAAGGTAATTGCTTCCGTCACTGAGTTTCGGATAATTCAGTGCAATATCAAAGAACTTGTCTTTGATACCCAGTTCATCATAAAGGTCATCCACACTGTAGATCAGATCCTTTTTGCAAAGTCCTTCAAAAAATGCCTCCGGATCTGCGTCAAACCAGTCCGGCAGTTCATTGCTGGATGCAAGGATCTTGATCTTCTGAAGATATGTTTCTCTGTCTGCAATAGACTCTACATTGAATTCAAAATCCGGGTGATCTTTTTTATAATCTTCTGCAAGCTTCTTCAATGTTTTCAGTGCCGCATCTGTTTCGCCCCTGGCACTGATATAATTGATCACAAGTGGTTCGGAATCCTCTTTTTTATCTGCCCACACATTCATCATGCTGAATGAAGAGAGACACATCATTGTGGCAAGTGTAGCAGCCATCACTTTTTTTAATTTCATTTTCGTCCTCCTTTTGGTACATTTCTATTCATCCGGATTGAATATTTTGTTCCGCTTTCCTTATCGATGAGACCATTATATTAAATCCGTCCGGAAAAATACATGGAAAATCTTCGCTGTACCTGGAATATTTTCTCCAATCTTTCCCCCACACTTGTGAGAATTTTTCCCTTATTATATAATGTAGCCAATAAAACCAGAGGGGGGATTCCATGATAGAAAATCTGAAAAAAAAGGTGTTTCACTTATTTTTAGGAATCAGTCTGAAACGCAGGCTTTTTATTACATATCTGCTGCTCAGTTCTCTGATACTCATGCTTACTTCCGTGTTTTTTTATACTGCATCCAAAAAAGTACTGATCAAGCGTGCCGCACTTTCCAGTCAGCAGCAGCTATCCCTGATCACCAGCAACCTTGGAGAAAAGATCGATAATATATCAAACTATGCCATCACCCTTTCCATCAACAGCAATATCGCCGATGTTTTAAAAGAAAATCCCACAGTTCCCGAAAACACACTGGAACATTTTCTGGTAAATTCCGAGCTTACAGACCAGGCCCAGCGTATCATCGGACTTCACAAAAACATCTATGCCTGGGATATCCTGGATACAGAAAACCACTGGTTTCACAGCAGTACCACAGAAACAGATCAGCTTGATTCCATTTTAGGTCCCGAAGTCCTTGACAGCCTTCAGACTAATCTGGCCTTTCAGTTTCTCGGACCCTTCCAGATAAGTGGGGAGCCAACCTTTGTAGCCTTAAAAAGTATTACAAACATTGATAACACCAAATATCTGGGCGCCCTGGTCCTTCTGATCAGAGAAACAAATATTTCCTCTGCATTCCGCGACCTTCCGGACAGCTCTTCCAGGGATTTCTATATTACTGATGAAAATGGACAGATACTTTCCTCTTCTTCATCCGGAGGTATTTATAAAGACTTCTCATCCTATACAAAAATCAGTTCAGAGAATTATAAAACCCTGACAGAAACCGACAGGCAGTTTTTTTCCGTAGACGGCACTGACACTCTTTTTATCTGCAAATCCTATCCTGACCTAAACTGGAATGTGATCAACCTGATTCCTCTGGAAAGCCTGACTCTGGATCATATGGTGATCCTGCACAACATTCTTCTGATCAGCATTGTAGTGTTTATTTTATCTGTATTTTTTTCCATATTATGTACAGGTACTGTCACCGCACCTATACAGAAACTTGTGGAAAAAATGAAATCTGCATCTGCCGGAAAGCTGAATATTTCTGCCAGTTACTCTTCAAATGATGAACTTGCAGTTCTCTATAACCAGTTTAACCTTATGATGCAGAAGATCCAGACATTACTTAACGATATCTATGAGGAACAAAATGCCAAACAGAAAATGGAAATACGTCTTTTACAGTCCCAGATCAATCCCCATTTTCTTTATAATACTTTAAACACCATCAAGTCTCTCATAGAAATTGATATGAATGATACCGCAGTAAAAGCAGTGTCTGCCATGTCATCTTTCTACAGAAACTCTCTTTCAAAGGGACAGTTTATCATTCCTCTGCGCCAGGAGCTGCTTCTTACAGAACAGTATCTTTATATCCAGAATCTGCGGTATATGGATTTTGTTGATTACGAGATCATCTATGAGCCGTCCTGGGAGGATCATGGGGCAGAGATACCCAAGCTGACCATACAGCCTGTTGTGGAAAATATTTTTGTCCACGGACTTACCAGCCAGATGTGCCATATTCACTTAAACGTTTCTATCAGAAATGGCACCATCTGTATTTCTGTTTCTGATAACGGTTCCGGTATCCCGCCGAAAAAACTTGCCGAGCTTAACCGTTCTATCAGAGACTTCAAAACTGCCCGACATTCTTTCGGGCTTCCAAGTATCAACCACAGGATTGCTCTTCTCTACGGTGAGAATTACGGACTTACCATCGAAAGTTCACCTGAAAAGGGAACCACTGTAACCATAGTAATACCTGACAAAAATCTGATCGAGGGGGAAATATAAAGTGAAAACACTTGTAATTATTGACGACGAAGTTTTTTTCAGAAAATCTCTGATCAATTTTCTTGAAAAACAAAACCTTTATAACATTGCAGGGGAAGCTAATAACGGACAGGCCGGAATCCGGCTTATTGAAAATGTTAAACCCGATATTGCCCTTGTGGATATATCCATGCCGGTTATGAGCGGTCTGGATATGATCGCAGCTCTTGGAACAGACTGTCATACCAGGTTCATCCTTTCCACAGGATACGAAGATTTTGACTATGCCAAAAAAGCCATCTCTCTTCAGGTCCGCGGATACCTCCTGAAGCCATTGGATCACCGGGAGCTTATGGAGACACTCCAGAAAGTAAGTGACGAGATCGATCAGGAAAATTCCAGAAACAGTTATGTGAATAATTATTTTCAGTTCCGCGATCTGTATACACGGCAAATGCAGCTTAATTTCTTCCAGAAGGTGATCAGCGGAACAACCATTTCCCCGGATGATCTGGAAAAAATTCCGGTTCATAAAACTTCCGATTATCTTACCATTCTTATGGAGATCCACAATGCCAATCCGGAAATATGGGATGAAAAAGGTGATTTTTCTCTGCTCCACACCATCCTGGAAAATATATGCAGGGAAATCTTACAGCCTGTGTGCAAAGAGCTTATTTACATTGACTATTCTCAGATGAGACAGTATATCATCATGGAAAAAAGCTCTGATTTTTCTTTTACCGATCTGGAACAATCCTGTCTCAGACTTGCCGGGATATATGATAATATCGCACAGATTTCCACTTTTTTCTGCTGTGGAACACCTCATGAAGGCGTGGAAGGAATCCGCTATTCCTATGAAGAGGCTCTTTCTGTTTTTCATAACAGAACTGCGTCTTCTTCCGGATTTCTTTATTTCACGCCCCAGTCCCATTCCGGTGATTTTACATTAAAGCCTCTGGTTTATAATGATATCCTGATCTTTCTGCGCCAGCAAAATTCACCGGCTCTCTGTAAATATATTGATGAATATTTCAACGATATCATCACCAAAAAAATCCATATCCGGCAGACCTGGAGTGTAGCTGCTGCTTTTCTTACTGTACTTGACGGTTTTATCACGGAGTGCAGTCAGCGTGAAACGCTTTTTCCTCTTCTGGAAAACGCCCTGAATACTTACCAGAACTGCCAGAGTGCCCTGCAGTTAAAACAACTGCTCCAGTCTACCTGCAAGGCAGTTCTGGATTCTCTTGCTGATGAAAAAAATCCGCGGAAGTCAGCTCTTGTATCCCAGGTTCAGGAATATATCTGTCTGAATTTTAATCAGCCGGATCTTCGTCTTGAAACCATTGCTTCCCATTTTTTTGTCAATCCCCAGCATCTCTCTGCTGTATTCAGTCAGGAATCCGGAGTTACACTTACCTCATATATCAATGTCTGCCGCATGAAAAAAGCCAGACAGTTTCTTCTGGAAGACAGCCCTTCCATTCAAAATGTAGCTTCTTTATGCGGATTTTCTGATTCCGGATATTTCAGCAAATGTTTCCGGAAATATTACGGAATCTCTCCAAAAAACTTTGTATCCCTGACTGAAAAGAACAGTTATCCAGGTTCTATCGGCATATAATCTTTATCTCATTAAAGCGTAACGTTTCACCGCTTCATCTTATTAAAATTACATTTTACTCTAACATATGTTTTATGTAAAATGCAAGTTCTTTTTATTGTGCAATATCCCGGAATGTGTTAAGATAAAACCTGCGACTTTATACAAATAGCAGTTTACCATACTGCAATAATGAGGTGAGTTATGAAAGAAAGAGAAAAACTTGGATCCCGTCTGGGATTCATTCTGATTTCTGCTGGCTGTGCCATCGGAATCGGAAACGTCTGGAAATTCCCTTACATGGCCGGACAGGGCGGTGGCGGCACATTCGTACTGTTTTACCTGATCTTCCTGGCCCTTCTTGGACTTCCTGTTATGACTATGGAGTTTTCTGTTGGACGTGCCAGCCAGAAGAGTCCTGTCAAAGCATATTACGCACTGGAAAAACCAGGACAGAAATGGCACATCCATGGATATATCACTCTGATCGGATGTTATCTCCTGATGATGTTTTACACCACTGTTACAGGCTGGATGCTGAATTACTTCTATATGACAGCCACCGGTAAATTCCAGGGACTTGATTCCGACGGTGTTGCAGGACAGTTTACCAACATGCTTGGCCAGCCCGTTACTATGGGATTCTGGATGATCGTTGTTGTTATTGCAGGTGTTTTTGTCTGCTCCCGCGGTCTTCAGAACGGCCTTGAAAAAGTTACCAAGGTTATGATGATCTCTCTTCTGGTGATCATGGTTGTTCTTGCCATCAACAGTTTTACCATGGATGGTGCCAAAGAGGGACTGAAATTCTACCTGATCCCGGATTTCGAGCGTATGAAAGAGATCGGTATTATTTCTACCATTACCGGTGCTATGAACCAGGCATTCTTCACTCTCAGCCTTGGTATCGGTGCCATGGCGATCTTCGGAAGCTACATCGGAAAAGATCATGCACTGCTTGGTGAATCCGTGAATATTGCGCTTCTGGATACTTTTGTTGCGATCACCTCCGGACTTATTATTTTCCCGGCATGTTTCACATTCAATGTTGACCAGACTTCCGGACCGAGCCTGATCTTCATCACACTGCCGAATATTTTCAACCACATTCCGCTTGGAAGACTGTGGGGAAGCCTGTTCTTCATCTTTATGTCATTTGCAGCTTTCTCTACCATCCTGGCTGTATTTGAAAATATTATTTCCTGCGGTATGGAGCTTACCGGCTGGAGCCGAAAAAAATCCAGTCTTGTAAATGCCATCGCCATCATCCTTCTGTCTCTGCCATGCGTACTTGGATACAATGTATGGTCCTGGGACTGGCTCAAGGTATTCGGCGGCGCAATTCTCGACCTTGAAGATTTTCTGGTAAGCAATATTCTGCTCCCGCTTGGTTCTCTTGTATACCTGCTTTTCTGTGTTTCCAAACGGGGCTGGGGCTGGGAAAACTTCACAAAAGAAGCCAACACCGGAAAAGGCATGAAGATCCGGAAATGGATGCGCGGATACATCACTTATATCCTGCCGCTGATCATTCTGTTTATCTTCTTCTTTGGTCTGTACGATAAGTTTTTTGCATAAAATAAAACTTTAAATAAAACACCCCTGACGGATATCGTATGTGATTTACACACGCGATTTCCATCGGGGGTGTTTTTGTTGAGTCAGGCGGATATTCACAGCCTGCATTCTTCCCGATACAAGCAAGTCCCCTCACCGCGTATTGCTTTTCGTAATTGAAGCAGGGAACTTACTTGATTCGGTTAAGAATTTTACTTGCCTAGCAGCTCCAGTACTTCCTCTCTGCTGATCAAAGCCTGGCCGATTCCCTCGCCGCTTAAGATCTCATCAGCCAGTTCCCGTTTTCTTTCCTGAAGAGCCCGGATTCGTTCTTCTATGGTGTCTTTCATAAAGAGGCGGTAGACACTGACAACGTTCTGCTGACCGATGCGGTGGGCACGGTCTGTTGCCTGATTCTGCACGGCAAGATTCCACCAGGGATCATAATGGATCACAATATCTGCCGCAGTAAGATTTAAGCCTGTTCCTCCTGCTTTCAATGAAATGCAGAAAACAGAAGTATCGTCCTCATTAAATGCATGTACCATCTGCGCCCGTTTTTCCTTGGAAGTCGATCCGGTCAACATATAAAAAGAAACTTTTGCTTTTTTCAGACGGACAGCCAGCACATCCAGCATGGTAGTAAACTGGGAAAACAACAGGAGCTTATGTCCGCCATTCACCGCATTCTGAACCAACTCCATGCACATCTCCAGCTTGGAAGAATTCCCTTTGTATCCTTCATATACAAGTCCCGGATAACAGCAGATCTGCCGCAGCCTCGTGATCTCTGCAAGGATCTGCAGTTTAGAAGTGCGAAACTCCGCATCCGACTGCATCCCAAGCATCAGACGAAGTCGTTCCGTATGGGCCTCATACAGTTCCTTCTGCTCGCTTTCCAACGGGGAAAACATATCTTTTTCCAGCTTATCCGGAAGATCCTTCAGCACATCCCTCTTCAATCTCCGCAGCACAAAAGGACGGATCATTTTCTGCAGACGCTCCATCGCATCGGAATTGCTGTACTGCACAGCTGGAAGCTCTATTTCCTTGCGGAATTTCTCATAAGAATACAAAAATCCCGGCATCAGAAAATCAAAAATACTCCACAGCTCACTGAGCCTGTTCTCCACCGGTGTACCGGTCAGCGCAAGCCTGAATTCCGACCGGATCTCTTTCACAGCCTTTGCCACCTGAGTTCCGTGATTCTTGATATACTGCGCCTCATCAATGATCTGCACAGCAAAATCCAGGTTCTGATAAGCCTTCAGATCCCGTTTCAGAAGGTCATAGGAGGTGATCAGAACCTCCCGTTCTCCCGCATTTTTGATCAGTGCTTTCCTCTCCTTCACATCACCAGTCACAACGGTAGCCGGAAGTCCCGGCGCAAAACGTTCGATCTCGTTCATCCAGTTAAACACCAGCGAAGCAGGCGTTATCACAAGGGCACGTCTGTTTTCTCCCGGCGCAGATTCCTGAAATTCTGACCAGAGAAATGTGATCACCTGGAGGGTTTTTCCAAGTCCCATATCATCTGCCAGGATCCCTCCAAACTGATTATGCTTCAGAGTTTTGATCCAGTAAAAGCCCTCTTTCTGATAGCCCCGGAGGATTTTTTCCTGCTCCCTGGGAATCTGAAATTTATGTTCTTCCATTGTCTGCATGTTCCGGATCAACGCACGAAAGGCATTATCCTTCTCTACTTTGATCAGATCGCCGCCCTTCAGCTGACTGTCCAGATACATAGCACGATAGGCCGGAACCTGAGTCTTTCCTTTTTTCAGTTCACGATCACTGATCTGCAGTCCATTTTTCAGAGCAGAAAGCTCCCTGAGCTGACCATCGGAAACATCCAGAAAGCTGCCATCCTTCAGGCGGAAATATTTTTTCCTGCGATCGTACCTGGAAAGAATATCAAAAAGCTGCGCCTGATCCATCCCCTCCACATCCAGATCCAGGTTCAGAAGTCCGGCTGACAGAGAAACGCCAAGACGGATATTTGGCAGCTTTGTCACCCGCATCTGTTTGATGGACTGGGAAATATAGACAGCTGCAACTTTCTGCATGGCGGGGATCCCTTCAGTAAGAAGCTGATAGAGCTTTTCTTCGGAATCTTTCACACTGTCAGGTTTCCCTGAACCTTCCCTGCACAAAGATTCCAGTTCCTCGGCACGACAATCCAATGCCAGCTCCATCCGCTGGTCATCATATCCGTTAAAATATTTTGACAGCAGCGCAAACACACCAAGCTCTCCCGGAATATCCCTGGTGCGGGCAGACACATCTCGGTCAAAAACCGAAAATTTATCCTTCCCGTAAACAGAAAATGCCTTACAGGTGATCCAGTCACACTCCGGCGCATCCAGATAAATCTCATATGCAGCCTTGTAGCATTCAAGACCTGTTTCTTCCGGGAAATCCCTGAGATCACAGTGAAAAAATTTTTTCATGGAAGGAAGCAGCTCACGCACAAACGCAGGCACATCCGGTTCATCAATAAAGCCTCGGCCTGCAGGAAGCCGCTCCAGACAGGTAACAAATTCCTCCACTGCTCCAAGCTCCTGCCTGGAAACCAGATATACCTTCGCATTATCAAAATACATATGATACCGTATGCCTGTCACACTGTATACCGGCGAGATCTCAAGAGATAACCCCTGATCCTTCTTCCGGATCATCAGCGTCCTGTCCGGAATTTCTCTGACAGAATGCCATGTTGTCTCCGGATCATTGTTCATTTTGAACTTGAAACTTTTTTCGCCAAGTATAAGAAGCAGATCCTCAAGTTCTTTTCTGTCAACGGTAAGATCCCTCACCTTTTCCACAGCTATATCCTTCAGCTGTTCATATCTGGACATGTAAGTGCCGTGATGATTCTCGACCCATTCCCGGATAAAGGCCAGCACGCTTCTGGATCCTTCTGAAAAGGCTTCATCTGAATGGATAAATTCCAGATTTTTTCCATAAGAAACCTTCTCATTATGATCCAGATTCCACACAAAGGCCAACACATCCTTGAGGATATATTTTTTCTCACAGCCAACGCGGAATTCCACGGTAAAACAATTTCTCACAGAATTAAATTTCAGGCAGGTTTCCAGCTCCACCCTGCCAAAATACGGATCCCCGGAAAACGGAAGCATACGGCTGTATAGCTGGCGATTAAGGAGGCTTTTCAGCTCAACGGTGGTTTTCGTTGCAGGCTGCCCTGGTCCGGATAAAGCAGCCGGAAATGCTGTTCCGCTGAATGACTCTGCCTGCTTCTGTTCCTCATCCTGCTGTCTGCGGATTTCCACACGCTCATAGGCCTTACGGTCTCCATATTCCAGAAGCACTGCCACGCAATGCTTACAGATCCCGGAATAGCTGCGAAAGGCCGGACAGTCACAGTATGCTTCTTTTATGCGGTCCGCTTCTGTATCATACTGAAAGCCTGTATTGTATACATTACGCCCACTTCCCTTCACTGCTGCAGATATTTTATCCACAGCTCCTTCCGACTTAATATCCAGCGACTGGATCCTCTTTCCGGTACGGTAAATATCAAGACCTCTCTGATATGCCGTTGTATTACAAAGTGCCCGTATGGCTGTTCGTTTAAGCATGCATCTTTCCCTTCTTTTCTTATGGCGTTTCTTCCATTATAAAAGGAGACCTGCACTGTGACAAGTCTCCTTATAGTACTCATTGATATCTCATTCAATCGGATATTCGCAATCCGCTTTCGCTACTTGCTCATAACCGAATAACTGCTCCGCAGTTTATCAGGAGGGGCTTGTACCCCTCCTGATACAAGTAAGTCCCACCCACTGCTTATTGCTCCTCGCAATTGAAGCAGGGGACTTACTTGATTCGGTTAAAATCCCGCATCAGGTTCAGCTGCTCTGAAATGAATTGCTGCATCAGACGTTCCCGTCATACGTTGGTACAGATAACTTTCTCAGCAGGCTTTCCTTCTTGCTTCATCCTCTTTCCGCTCTTCTCCGACTTCTGTCATCAGATACGGATCAAGAACCTCTTCCAGCTCTTTCTCAGTCATGATCCCTTGTTCCAGAACAAGTTCCCGGACAGACTTGCCAGTTTTTACTGCAGTTTTTGCGATGGTTGCAGACGCCTTGTAGCCAATATGCGGGCAGAGAGCCGTTGCGATTCCTGCACTGCTTTCCATCAGGTCTTTGCAGTGTTTGCGGTTTGCGGTGATTCCTGTGATGCAGTTTACGATCAATGTATCCACTGCTTTTTCCAGAGTCGTAATGGATTCAAAAAGATTACAAAATACAACCGGCTCAAAAGCATTCAACTCCAGCTGTCCGGCTTCTGCTGCCATGGTAATGGTGGTATCATGTCCTACGATGTGGAAAGCAACCTGGCTTACTACCTCCGGAATGACCGGATTTACCTTACCTGGCATGATGGACGACCCATTCTGCTTCGCCGGAAGGTTGATCTCCCCAAATCCGGTTTTCGGGCCGGAGGACATCAGTCGAAGATCGTTGCACATCTTGGAAAGATCCACCGCACAGGTTTTTACTACACCGGATACGGCAACAAAGCCGTCCAGATTTTCTGTTGCGTCAAAAAGGTCCTCAGCCTGTTTCAGCGGATAACCTGTAAGCTTTTCCAGATTTGGCACGATCTTATAAAAATAAGAATCGGAAACGTTGATAGCAGTTCCCACTGCAGTTCCTCCAAGGTTTACGGTGTACATTTCCCTGTGAGCCTTTTCGATACGTTTCCTGTCTCTGGAAACCATGGACGCATAACCGTGGAACACCTGACCAAGACGGATCGGAACTGCATCCTGAAGCTGTGTACGTCCCATAGTGATCACATCATCGAACTCCTCTGCCTTTTTTGCAAGCTCCTTCTCAAGTCTTACCAGTGCTTTTTCCAGAGGTGCAAGAAGATCCAGAACGGTAAGCTTACCGGCCGTCGGAATCACATCATTGGTGGACTGCGCCATGTTTACGTGATCATTTGGATGGACCATTTTATAGCTACCCTTCGGACATCCGAGGATCTCACCGGCTCTGTTTGCGATCACCTCATTCATATTCATATTTGCGCTGGTTCCGGCACCACCCTGAATGGCATCTACGATAAATTCCTCAGCCAATTTTCCTGCGATCACTTCATCACAGGCTCTGACAATGGCGTCTGCCTTATCCTCCGGAAGAAGCCCTGCATTATTATTAGTGATAGCTGCTGCTTTTTTAATCTGTGCCAGGTTCCTGATAAATACCGGATGAAGCTTTGTACCTGTAATAGGAAAATTCTGTTTTGCCCTTAAAGCCTGAACTCCGTAATAAGCCTCTGCAGGCACTTCCATAGTTCCGATCGAATCTGCTTCCAGTCTTGTTTCTGTTGTCATTTTGTCATCCCTCTTCTTTCTTCTGATCCTGTGCACATCTGATTTGCTCCGCCCTCTGATCTCATCTTTTTCAGTCCGACGGATATTCACTGTTTACAAATCATTCTGTTATTTTCATTTTTATCAGCAGCTGTTTTTCTGATGCCTAAGAAACTAACACTTTCTTTGTGGCTTGTAAATACTTTTAAGGGAAAACCATGATTATCCGTGTTTTTCAATAGTTTATATTAATCTTTTTAAGAGTTTCTTTTATTTTTCTTATTTTTATTAAGTCGTTTCTTGTGTTGTGATAACACACGCAGTATAATCAATACAGAAATACCTATTTTCAATCCACTTCCCTACGCAGCCCTGTACCAGTTACAAATAACATTTTTCATTGAAAGGAGACATTCTACATGGAACACAAACTCGACAACATCGACCGAAAGATCATCGAAATGCTTCAGAAGAACGCCCGCACCCCGGTAAAGGAAATCGCAAAGGAAGTCTTCCTCTCATCCCCCGCTGTTTCCGCCAGAATCGAACACCTCGAAAAAAACGGGCTGATCACAGGCTACCACGCCCAGATCAACCCGGTATTTCTCGGTTATCATATAAAAGCATTCATCAACCTGGAAGTAGAACCCAACCAAAAAAAAGACTTTTATCCCTTCATCCAGTCCATCCCAAACGTCATCGAATGCAACTGCGTCACCGGCGATTACTCCATGCTCATCGAAGTAGCCTTCCGCTCCACCATGGAACTGGACCACTTCATCAACGAACTCCAGCAGTTCGGCCGCACCAAAACACAGATCGTATTCTCCACCAGCGTAGAACACAGAGATCTGCCGGTGGAGTAACCCCCACCGGCATTTTTTATAAACCATATCACATCGCTCTACCAGCCGACAGCGAAGCGCCTCGGCCACCCTACCGTCAGACAACCGGAAACTCAGCCTTTCCTCCCAGGCATCCAGCGCAGCGCTGATGCCTCATCGCATTCCCGGCAGACCACTCAACCCAACATTTACACCCAAACTCCCGAGCAGCCACCCTCCCCTGACGCCTTGAAAAACCAGCCCGTGAGGCGTGTGCTGCCTGTCGTCGGACTCTGCAGGAGGGGAGCTGATTCTTGGCTGGCGGAAATCTGCGTTGTTTTTCAAAAGTCCGCTGTCTGAGCGGCTGCAAGACGCGAGTTCGGACTTTTGGAAAACGGTTTTAGCAGAATTCCGGCAGCCTAGAAGCCAGCCCCCGACGAAGCCCCGGCGACAGGCAGCACACGCCTCACGGGCGTCCGTATTTCAACAAAAAAAGAACAGCAATGAACCTCAAATCCACCACTGCTCTTCACTCATGTCCTAAATCACTTTCCCATCAAAGCAACAATCTTCTCCTTCAGCTCCCGCGCATTCTTCTTCGGATCCTCCGCCTTCATGATCGCAGAAACAACCGCCATACCACTCATACCGGCACCCTCAAGCACATCCATATTCCCGGCATTCAATCCCCCGATCGCAACCGCCGGAATCGGAACCGCCTCACAGATATCCTTCAACGTAGAAACCTTGGTAAGGATCGTCACAACCTTAGTAGTAGTAGGATAAATCGCACCCACACCAAGATAATCCGCACCATCCTCATAAGCCTTCACAGCAGCCTCCACCGTCTTGGCAGTAGCCCCCACGATCTTATCCGGTCCCATCAGCTTCCTTGCCACAGCAACCGGAATATCAGAAGCTCCAACATGCACACCAGCCGCATCACAGGCCAGCGCCACATCCACACGATCATCAATGATCAGCGGCACATTGTAACGATCTGTGATCTTCTTCACCTTAAAAGCCTTATCCAGATACTCCCGTCCACCCTTATTCTTCTCGCGAAGCTGGACCAGAGTCACGCCACCCTTACAAGCCTCCTCAACCGTACGGAGCAAAGACTCCTCCGTATGATAAGAACTATCCGTCACCAGATACAACGTTACATCCAAATCTTTTCTATCCATCCTAATCCCCTCTTTTTCAGTACATTTCAATCTTCAACAGATCCAGCAGCTGTCGATCCGAAAGCCCATAGATCTCATCCAGCAGATTTACCTGAAAGCTTCCCGGACCGCGGGAAATCTTCTCCGCTTCCTCGCCGGCGATACCCATAAGTGCAGTACCAAGCACTGCCGCAGCCAGATAATTCCCGGATCTCCCATTTAATTCCATCTCAACGCCAGACCAGACACCTGCCTCTATACTATCCGTCATCTCTTTCGCAATATTATCTTCGCACCCCGGCAAAAACGCCGCAGTCAGTGCACCGACCATACAGCCGGTTCCTGTGATCCCGGACAGCGCCGCACTGCCATTTTGTACCAGAACAACCCGTTCACCATCCGTAACAAAATCCTGTTTCCCGGTAGCCAGCACGATTGCCTGATTACTCCTTGAAAAAGCCCTCAGCACCTCACTGACAGTCTCCATATTTTCCGCAGTCAGGGCATCCTGCGCCCCCGCATCGATTCCGATCGCATGAGACGGCAGCCCGGAAACAGCCAGAAGCTCTGACATATTTCCCTTCAGCACTGCCGCATGGCCGATGCTCAAAAGCTCCTTCGCCAGATCCAGCCTGAGATCACTGCAGGCAACCCCTACCAGATCCAGAAGAACCGGGATCTTATTTTCCATCGCTGTTCTCATAGAACGCTTCATTGACTCGATCCTGGCATCGGTAATATTCCCGAGATTCAGCATCAGCGCACCAGCCGATGCCGTAATACCTGTCACCTCTGCCGGATGCTCCGCCATGATCGGCCTTGCACCTACTGCAAGGACCACGTTGGCACAGTCATGGATCGAGATCGGATTGGTGATGCAATGGATCAGCGGCTTTTCTTCTTTAATTCGCTTTCGCAGTTGTAAAATTCTTTGTCTCATATGTTTTTGAACCCAAAGCTGCCTGGAATTTCACCAGAAGACCTGCTTTACTCAGAGCCTTCAGGAAAATATAGGCAACACATCCTCCCATTGTGGTTGCTGCAAGGAACATCGGCGTATAATAAAATGCTGTCAGTCCGCCTCTTCCCATCAGGAATGCCATCACCGGATAAGAAACCATGGATCCGATGATACCTGTTCCAAAGATCTCACCGATCACCGCGCAGATGATCTTACCTTTGGAAAGTCTGTAGAACACACCTGAAAGAAATGCGCCAAATACTGCACCGGTCAGTGCAAGTGGCGGGATTCCCATAAACATCATACGGATCACGCCGATCATGGTCGCACAGAGAAGGGAATACCACGGTCCCATCAGAACCGAGCATACGATATTGACAAGATGCGCCGTGGGGCACATTCCCTCAATCCTCAGGATCGGTGAAATAACGACACCGATCGCAACCATCATTGCCAGCATTACCATACGAAGCGTGTGCATCCTTTGTTTTTCCATAGTGTTTTTCCTCCCTGAAATATCAGGCAGAGCCCTGTCAGATCCGGGCAAAAGCTTCCCGTCTGCTACAGTCTGCCCTTAGATTTTGGCGGTCGAAGTTCCCTTACTTCCTCTCACTCCGAAAACACGGATTCCCATCGCTTACATGATCCTTCCGGAAAAATCCTCCGGAATATCACTCTCCTGCCAGACATTAAGGCGCTCCCCTTCCTGCCCGCTCGCCGCAGAAGCTCCACATGCAGTCTCTGTCACTTTCATATCCCCACATTGTCAGACCATTCCAGTTCCATTCCTGCATCCGAAAAGAGCGCATCCCATGGCAAACTCCACGGAGACACGCTCTCAGATCACAATCCCTCCGTTGGCATTACCCAAATCAGGTACGGTCGAAGATCTATCTTCCTCTCAGCCTGTCACACAAGCTCCCGCTGGCTCTTTTCTTTTCTGTTTTTCAATATAGCACACACCTATCCCGTTGTCAAACCTCCACTGCTTATTGCTCTTTGCACTCCCGCCGGAGACGTTACTGTTCACTCCGTTCTCAGCAACACGCTTCGCGATGCACAGAATTTATGCTAATCGCATAAATTCGCGCGGTATGTCTCGGGTTTTCTGTGACCTTCGCTCACAAAAAACACCTCGCGGAATATTACCAGTGAACAGTAACCCGGAGACTTTCCTGATTCAGTTAAACAATTATTTCGACATAAAAAACTCCCTGCTTCACTACTTTTCATAGTAAAACAGGAAGTATATAAATCTTATTTTGAGATCTCGTCGATCAGACGCAGCTCCTCAGCTGTAAACGGTGCACAGTGGATCGCTTTCACATTATCAAGGATCTGCTGCGGCTTGGAAGCTCCGATCAGAACACTGGTAACTTCCTTATGCTGAAGCAGCCAGCCAAGCGCCATATCAGCCAGCTTCTCTCCACGCTGGGCTGCCAGATCGTTCAGTCTCCGGATCTGATCCAGACGCTCCGGCGTCAGCACACTTTCCTTAAGGAATCTTCCATCTTTGCGGATACGGCTGTCCTCCGGGATCCCGTTCAGGTAACGGTCTGTCAGCTGTCCCTGAGCAAGAGGGCTAAAGGTGATCAGACCTTTTTTCAAAATGCCGGTGGTTCTCTTGAGACCGTTTTCTTCCACAGTTCTGTCAAAAATGGAATACCGGTTCTGGTTGATCACAAAGGGACATTTCAGATCCTTCAGGATCGCTGCCGCCTGGCTTAAGGTTTTTCCATCATAATTGGAAAGTCCCACATAAAGGGCCTTGCCCTGCTGAACCGCTGTTGCCAGCGCCCCCATAGTCTCCTCAAGCGGAGTCTCCGGGTCCATTCTGTGATGGTAAAAAATATCCACATATTCCAGACCCATGCGCTTCAGGCTCTGGTCAAGGCTCGCCAGAAGATACTTGCGGCTGCCCCAGTTTCCATAAGGGCCTTCCCACATATCATAGCCTGCCTTTGTTGTGATGATCAGCTCATCACGGTATGGCATCAGTTCTTCTTTCAGGATCTTGCCGAAATTCCGTTCCGCACTTCCATAGGCAGGTCCGTAATTATTGGCAAGGTCAAACTGTGTGATACCATTGTCAAAAGCTGTAAAGCACAGCTGCTTCATGTTTTCATAATCAGAAGTATCTCCGAAATTATGCCATAATCCAAGAGACACCTTCGGAAGCATCAGGCCGCTTTCACCGCAGCGGTTGTACTCCATAGTTTCGTAGCGTTCCTTTGCAGGTGTGTACATAAAAAAGACCTCCCATAATGTAGCATGATTTACATTTTCTGTAACTGCTTTTACTATACTTCACCGGCCCTTATTTCGCAAGACGGATCATATTCCAGCTGTGTTTTGCAAAAACTGCTTCCAGTTTTCCGCCGTCCAGCTTCGAGCACTCTGCACTGGCTTTTACAGGAACTACATTCTCCGGCTGAGCCTCTGTATTGGCTGCCTGAAGATCGTCATTATTGAGTACAATATGCTCTACGATCTTATATCCCTCAAACTGTCTCAAGTCACAGGAAACTTCCATATCCTCATCCAGACTCTTATTCACTGCAAAGATCGTCAGCGTATCCTTTTCCTCATCCCAGACACACACAGAATCCAGATATGGCGCTTCGCCATAAGTTTTGCTCTCGTATACCGGTGTGAGAACCTGTGTATTAAGGACGGTTCCTCTTCCAAACACACTTGTCAACATATACGGATAAAAGATCGTCTGGCGCCATGCGCCTGTATCGGATGTCATGATCGGCGCAATAACATTTACCAGCTGTGCCATGCAGGCGATCTTTACACGATCTGCATGACGGAGAAGTGTGATCAACATGCTTCCCACAAGAAGTGCATCCTCAAAGTTATAAACATCCTCCAGCTGATGGGGCGCCTGTACCCATTTTTCCAGCTTTTTATCCTGTTCATTGCTGTGGTACCATACGTTCCATTCGTCGAAGGAAAGATTGATCTGTTTTTTTCCATGCTTCTTTGCTTTTACAGCATCGCAGATGGAAACCACTCCTGAGATAAAATCATCCATGCCCTTGGAGCTTGCCAGAAAATCGGCAGTGTCTCCCGATGCATTTCCATAGTACTGATGCAGGGAAAGATAATCCACCTGATCGTAAGCCTCGTCAAGAACCGTATACTCCCAGGAGCCAAAGGTAGACATTTCCAGACTGGAGCTTCCGCATGCAACAGTCTCAACCTCCGGATCCATAAATTTCATCAGGCGGGCAGTCTCTGCTGCAACTCTTCCGTACTCTGCCGCAGTTTTATGTCCCATCTGCCACGGACCGTCCATCTCGTTTCCGAGACACCATAATTTGATATCATGCGGCTGTTCATAGCCGTGAGCCTTACGGAGATCACTGTAATAGGTACCACCCTTAAAGTTACAGTATTCCAGAAGATTTTTCGCATCCTCCGGTCCTCTTGTTCCCAGGTTTACTGCCATCATCACATCGCTGCCGGCTTTTCTGGACCAGTCCACAAACTCATTGAGTCCAAACTGGTTTGTCTCGATGACACCCCAGGCCAGCTCCGGTCTGGACGGACGCTGAGCTTTCGGCCCGACACTATCCTCCCAGCGGAATCCGGATACAAAATTTCCACCCGGATAACGAACGATCGGTACCTGAAGCTCCCTTACCAGCTCCAGAGTATCCTTCCGGAATCCCTGCTCATCAGAAAGAGGGCTGCCTTCCTGATAAATTCCCTCATAAACCGCACGTCCGAGATGTTCTATAAAAGAACCATAGATCCTTTTGTCTGTTTTTCCGGTGAGGAAATATTTATCCACGATGATCTGCGCTTTTTTCATTGTAAAAATCCTCCTGTAAATTATTATTTTCTGCTGCTACCGCATTTAGCTCTGTTTCCGATTCCGCCGTATACCGGCTCTTACGCCTCTGTTCGCTCACACACTCTCAGCGGAAATCAACCGTTTCTATGTTTCATTTTACCATCCTGTTCTATCCATACCAGTGATTATCTTCCGAAATAGTTGACTTTTTTTCCGGTAAGATTTATCGTAAAGACAGTCTTACCAGACGGACGTCCCTCTGTCACTTTACTTTATACTTCCAGACAGAAAGTTCTTTACAATGCCACAGTCGGATTGTCTGATCTACGTAATGAAAGGAGCGCAGCATTTTCATGGATTTCACCTTAAATTTCTGCGAATACAACCGTTCCAACTCCGATTACGACAGGATTTTCCGGCCGGAGGGAAGCGGAGATTTTCTTTTTCTTTTATTTAAAACACCAATGAAGGTTTATCTGGGCAGTCAGCTTACTGTCACCCGGGAAAATGCCTGCATCTTTTATATTCCGGGAAATCCCCAGCATTATCAGGCTGTGCGAAAATTCCGGAACAGTTATGTCCATTTTTCCTGCGGAGAAAACCTGGCAAAACGGTTCGGACTTCCCTGCAACGAAATTTTTTACCCCAGTGACTGCCAGGAGATCGATCACTGTATCCAGAAGCTGCAGCATGAATATCTGAACAGAGAAGTTTTTTCCCGGGACTACGAGTATGCCCTGCTCTGCCAGCTGATGATCACAGCCTCACGGGAACTCCGCAGTACAGATACAGGCAAGTCTGCAGACTCGGAGCTCTGCAGCCTATTCCAAAAAATCCGTCTGGAAATGCTTACAAATTACGAAAAGCCATGGACAACAGAAAAGCTCTGCGCCATGGCTAATCTCGAAAAAAGTCAGTTTTATTCCTGTTACCGGAATTTTTTTGACAGCACCCCTCATGCTGACCTGAATCTGCTCCGTCTGGAAAAAGCCAAAAATCTGCTCACCAACGAAGCTCTGCCTGTTCAACAGGTGGCTCTACTGTGCGGATTTTCAAATCTCTCCCACTTCAGCCGGTACTTCCGAAAGAACTGTGGCTGTTCGCCCAGTGAGTGGGCACGCCGCCCTTGACCAAAAGGATATTCACACTCTGCATTCACTGCGCAGGCAATTTGTCTGATCTGATCACCGTGCCGCATTACACTTCTCATAAGCAAACAGTGCCGCACCAAGCGCACCACAAAGCTGTGCCTCATCACAGATATAAAGCTTCGCTCCCAGCTTCTCCTCCAATGCCTGGATGATACCTTTATTTCTGGCAACACCACCGGTCATCATGTATTCTCCCGGATTCTTTTTGCCAAGGCGGGCTGCAAGAGCTCCTACCTTGGAAGCAACAGATACATTCAGACCATGGATGATATCTGCCACGTCCTTATTCTGGGCAACCAGGGAAACTACCTCGGACTCTGCAAATACAGTACACATGCTTGAGATCACTACGTTCTCTTTCCACTCCAGGCCACGGGTACTCATCTCCTCCAGGGAAAGTCCAAGAGTACGGGCCATCATTTCCAGGAATCGTCCGGTTCCTGCTGCACATTTATCGTTCATCAGGAAATTTTTTACCGCACCGTTCTCGTCAATGCTGATCGCCTTGATATCCTGACCGCCGATGTCGATAACTGTACGCACATTCGGATTCAGATAATGGGCGCCCTTTGCGTGACAGGTAATCTCTGTGATACTGTCATCACCACTGTCAATATAGGCACGTCCATATCCGGTAGTAACGATACGCACGATATCTTCTTTCCTGATCCCTGCTTTTTCCACGGCCATCTCCAGGCTCTTCTCTGCACTCATCATAGCGCCGCCGCCTGTGGGAATGATCATGGTCGATTTAATTTTTCCGTCTTTATCTAGGATCACAACATCCGTACTTGTGGAACCGCTGTCGATCCCTGCCACATAATAAACTCCTGATTCCATTTTTTTCCTTATCTCCTCGCTGATTCCTTTTGATGGGTCCATATCCTCAGAGCCTTCCAGGGTCTCCGCAAAAGCCTGCACTCTGGTAAGGAGCTGTCCTGCACTCTGGCTTGTAAAATCTGTCTCGATCTTCAGAAGCGGAACCTTGATATCACGCTTGATACTTGCATACTCAAATCCGTAATAGTCGCAGAATTTAATAGTATGATAAATGATCCCCTTCAGGTTCGGATCCAGATACAGCCGGTTTCTTCGGGTGCTGTTGTTCATACGGAAGCAGGGCATCTGGGAAAGAAGTGCATCCGCATAAGCCAGGAACATGGCATCGTCTTCCATTTTTTCCAGCTCCTCACGGATCACTGCAAGACGTCTTCCACCTGTACAGGTCAGGTTTTCCACATCCATGCGGATATTATCCCGGATCATTTTTTCCAGGATGCCGCTGACACGGACACCCAGAACACCGATATACGGCTGGTTATCCACAGGCTCATGGGAAAAAGCATTCAGAAATCCACTTCTGTCGAAGGTTTTCCCCGAAAATTTCTCATAAGCTTTCTTCAGACGGTGGATGCCCTGGGCAAGCTTCACCTTTTCACAGTCGTTATCCTCATGAGGCATGTCCAGCATGTACAGAAATTTACATTTACCGGTACTTTCCACAATGTCGTACACACGGCGCATGGAATCACAGCAGTTAACAAGAACAAGCTGCTCTACCTTTCCCTCCAGCACTGCCTGGATCACAGATTTTCCGAAGCCGCAGAGATTAGCATGGGCGATCTGGTCCGAAAGCTCAAAATTCTCCGGCATTTCCTCAAGAACCGCACATTCCTCGCCAAAGCCCTTAAACAGCTCCAGCGGTGTATATTTACAGACGTAATGTATCATGACCGTTTTTCCTCCTTACCTTCTGACAGCATTTCCAGATATGCCTGAAGTCGTGTGGATACCTGGCCGTCACTGGAATTGGCCGGGTTACAGCCGTCACCGTCCAGGACCATGGTTGGAAGTCCTGCATTTTCCAGAGAATTTTTGATCAGGCTGGAAGCTCCGATGGTTCCCTTGCAGCCCCAATGCGCAAAAAGGATCCCGCCGTCTGCCTCTGTAAGGTTCGCCAGCTCCTGGGCACGCCGGATCCTCTGCTTCACACTTCCGTTGTAAATGCAGTTGACCATTTTTTCCGCAAGGGCCTCATAAGGATCCGAGGCCTGCATCCGCTGAAAACCGTCTGCAACAAAATCACAGGCACGGATATGCACGTTCTGGCTGTAATTAAATACATCCTTTACCGGCTCCTGCAAAAACGGCATCATATGCATCCACAAAATATGAAGACCTTCCCCCTTTGGTGCCTTCTTCACATCCTCAAGAAGCATTTTTGTATATTTCAGGGATTCCTCTGAGCCCGCCAGAAGATGACACATAAAGATCGCATACAGCTCATTTGTCAGGGAAGTCACCGGATCGTGATCCTTTCTGAGGGCAAGCTGGCTGCTGTAATAGGAGGCCGCTTCATTGCTGTTGGCAACTGCACGCTGTACCGACTGCTCGGAGATTTTTTTCCCGCCTACATCCTCCAGGAATTTCTTCAGCTCGCGGAGCTGATCTGCAACATAGCTGATGGAATCCTGATTTTTTTCATAGGGTACGTCAATATAAAAGCCCGGGATCTGATATTTCTGTTTCAGATAAGGAAACGTCATCATGTTTCCATCGCAGGCAAGGTTTGTGTAGATGGTACATTTGGGCTTCGGTACCAATCCTGTCATGGACGCTCCCAAAAAAACTCTGTGATAGGAGCACATGGTTTCCGGAAAGCCCTCTGATTCCGTCTGTGCCAGAAATGCCTGCTCACATCTGGTTCCGGCGATGAAGCAGGACATTGCCTCCACGGAATACGGAGTGATCCCTGCTGCTGTCAGAAGCTCTCCCGGTACAAAAATGCTCACAAGCGCGGTATCGTCCGGTTTTGCAAGGGCTTTGATAATATTCTGCATGACTACACGGGCTACATACTGTCCCGAAGCCGGAAGCTTCCTGTCAGGAAAAAGCTGCAGACGTTTTTCCTGAAGCCGGTATCCAGTGAGAAGAAGTTTTCGTGCTTTTTCCGGATCCCTGATGGATTTCTCTCCCACCATATCCCCGAATTTCTTTATAATATCCAATCTGTCACATCCTCCGTCAAATCAAAAAATCTATTATAAGTCTGTCAGACGCTTACCCGAAATTTTGTCTCAGACAAAATCCTGTAGCATTATCATCGTCTGGATGGTATAAAGGTTCCACCTGTCAGACCAATATTTTTATTATAAAGATATTTTTTTCAAATGTAAACACGCTAATTTTTACAAATTTGAAGCCTTTTGCACATATCAAAACATCAAAATGCAGATTTTCCACAAAACTCGCATTCCTTTTCGTGGAAAACCTGCATTTATCTTATCACCTTATTTTCTGCTCTGTTTTTTCCGTTACTCTGTGTCACATCTGATGACGTACCACCTTATATTCATCTCCGGAACGATAATACGGACATTCCTTGTAATCACTGCTCACAAAACGATAATATTCATCCTCATCCAGATTGACATCACAGTAATATTCGTCACACTCTTCATCATATGTATAGTTTGCACAGTATTCGCAGCTGGTTCCCTTCATATTTATTTCTCCTCTCTTTGCAGGAAAGTATTTCTCCCTGCTGTTCTCCTGATTATATAATAAAAAAAGGAAGAATTCCATTACTGAAATCCTCCCTTTTTTATATATCAGAACATTCCGTTCGCAGTCTTATATTTGTAAAGCATCTCCGCATGGTTCTGCTCTTCCACCTGGATATCAGCCAGAAGCTTCCTCACATCACTGTCTTCAAAAGCAAAAACATCCGAGTTGTATTCTCCGGAAATCAGCTTTTCTGTTCCGATACAGTCTGTTGCAAGAAAAGCATCGTGTTCCTTATCCTCTGAGGACATCACCGATGTGTAAGCAGCCTTTGGCTGGTAATCACGGCCGTCACTGTCATTACAGTTTACCTGTGGAACTGTACCGGAAAGCACCTGGCTCAGGGAATCGTAATGCTCCTGCTCTTTTTTCTGAAGAGTCTGAAATAAGCTTTTAAGCTCCGGATCCCTGGCCTGCTGTGCGTATTTTCCGTATTTTTCAATGCAGCTTTTTTCCTGTGTCTGAAGATCCTGGATCACTGTGCGTTCTTTTTCCTTTAATATCATTATGATCATCCTTTCTTTTGATAATAATGATAGTATGGTTTGGAAACGCGATTTTATTCATGTTTTACGCAGTCAGTATCTCCATCAGTGCTCCGTAAAGATCCTTGTCCAGCTCCATGGACTGAAGCTCAGATAAAAGAACCGGCAGATTCTTTCCGGCTGTGATCAGCTGATATAATCTGTCCTTCAGCACAAAACCGATCTCTGCCTGGTTCAGGAAATCAAAGATACGTTTCTCTATACGATTGTCCGCTGCCTCTCCTGCGAGTATGATCTGCACCTCTGCCGCTGTGTCTGCTTCCACTTCCACACAGATCTTCTGAAGCTTCTCTTCATATTTTACAGCAGCCTCAGTCTCTGCTCCGTTAACCAGAACCTTCACAGTATCTGTTCCTGTTTTCGCAAAATTACAGAACTCCACGGTATAAGCTCTCTTTGCCGGGATCAGCTCTGTTTTTCCCTGTGCGGGATGAATGGTAAACACTCCCTGATCCTTTTCCTTATAATCCATTTCCGTAAATACACAGGCACCATTTTCGTAAGCACAGGTTTCGTTGTCATCCTCATACAATCTGAAGCTTCCGTCAGCACCCGGGAATACCCGGATATTCAGGCTTTCCGGATTTTTTTCCGCCTCTGTTCCACGGATCTCATCGGTCATCACCAGAATGCCGCCTGCTTTTGCAAGAACCGGGATACTGTCCAGAGTACGGTACATATCCACCATTCGTCCACCCTCATAGCGCAGACCTGTTTGACACTCCCCACAGCTAAAGCAGGGGGATTCTTGCTTCTCCCACTACTGCATTGGCAAACACCTTACGGTACTGCA